>MFMN01000016.1 GCA_001783515.1 Candidatus Kaiserbacteria bacterium RIFCSPLOWO2_12_FULL_50_10
AGCAAACGACCTTTGGGAGTATTGTTTCCAAAGACCCGGGGATCCATGGATAGTATGCATCGTTCCCAAACCATGGATCCCCGGATATGTGAAAGTAATACTCCGCTTACGCTACGTTTACTTTCAACATTCCGAGGATGACAAAAATTGAGCGTTAAACCAAAAACATTATGCAAACCACAAAAGGACACATTCACCCCATCTCGCAAACCATCAGCGAAATCAACCGCATTTTTGCGGAGCTCGGTTTCGTGTTTGCCGAAGGCCCCGAGCGCGAACTCGTGAAGTACAACTTCGACATGCTCAACGTCCCCAAAGACCATCCGTCGCGCGACATGCAAGACACGTTTTATGTGAGTGCCGACACCGTCATGCGCACGCACACCTCACCCGTCCAAGCACGCTACATGGAAGCGCATCAGCCACCCATTCGCATCATCGCGCCTGGCAAAGTCTTCCGCAACGAAGCCACCGACGCCACGCACGAAGCACAGTTCTACCAGCTCGAGGGGCTTGTTGTCGACAAAGACATCTCCCTCGCACACCTCAAAGGCACGCTCGAACATTTCATCAAAAAACTCTTCGGTGACACCGCAGAAATCCGCTTCCGCCCGTCGTTCTTCCCCTTCGTCGAGCCCGGCGTCGAAGTCGACATGCGCCTCACGAGCGAAGACGCGCCAGCAAAACTTAAAGGCAAATGGATAGAAGTCCTCGGCGCCGGCATGGTTCACCCGAATCTGCTGCGCGACGCAGGTATCGACGCCACGCAGTACCAAGGCTTCGCATTCGGCATCGGCATCGACCGCATCGTCATGCTAAAACACGCCGTAGACGACATCCGCCACTTCTACTCCGGCGACCTCCGCGTCGTCAATCAGTTTTAAGCAAAGTATAGAAAACCAGAAGCAAAACGTCTGGTTTTATGTTGCTCGTAAAGTGTGCTAGCATTTTTAATTTAAATATCCAATATGACATTCTTAGGAATTAGATAAATTCAACATTTCTATCTTAAGGAATTTTGAATCGTATTTCTCAAATCTTCAATCTCCTTGCGCAGTCGGCTAGATTCTTTCTTGTCTGTTGGCGTCATTATCCTTAAGGCAACAATAAGCAGATCCAGTGCTTCCGTATCTTTCTTACGACCACCGACTTTATGGAGAGACACAGCCAACGCATACAAATTAATCCAGCCATTATCTATAATTCTTTTTGCATAGATTAGACTTATCATCTCGACACTCAAATGACGCAGCGGTAGACCAATCGCAATCTTTTCATCAAGATTTAAATAATCTCTAGGTTTAATTAATGTTGCATATCCTTTCATATATGCAGTCCGAGAATGGTCATCAATTAAGTCTCTGAGGAACCCTTGCCGATTATATTGTATAAATTCACCACTCGTTCGCCCTTTCTTCTCGTGCAATAGCGGAGTGCAGGGCTTATACCTGGTATTGTCTATCAGGGCTTCGAAAGGGAGGTTTTCCAGTCTTCCTTGTCCCTTCTCCTTTTTAATCCAAAAGATGTATACGGGTATTGGTGAGGATTTCCAATAATTCCATGTCGCGAGTTTAATGACGGGCTCAACAATGGTGTATTTTACCTGTACATAGAAGAGTAAATTTGTCGGTGATTGATCATGAACTAGCTCGCAGATAAAATCATTCCCAACATCATTGCTTCCATCAATTTTATGTACGAGAGTAAAAAGTGAAAGCAGGTATTGGACATAAGCTTCCCCTATGTTCCCCTGCATCTTGTTTGCAGTGTATTTTGGTAATTGTTTTGTCATTTTAATTTTCTTATCTATCTTATTTATATTCGATGTTGGTCTTAGCCCTCAACATGTACTTTGAAAAGATGTAGCTGCCAGTACCAGCATCAATACCGAGATATTCAATTGAATCAATCCGGTCAAACGGCACCATTGTTACTTTTACTTTATCTGTTGAGGGGGCGAGACTCTCGTACAGAAGATAATCTGGTGTTTGATAGATTATTCGAACAAAAGTTGGTTCTTGATTTTGAACACCCTCTACCAAAATGGCAGCCATGATTTGCCTCCCTCCCCCAAGGTAAGTTGGGACACTTGGATAGATTAGGTTAGCAAATAAAGCAATGTTAAAAACGGTAATAGCGACAAGAAAAAATATTCGGTTAAGAACTTTATATCCATTTACAATATCTTTAAAGTTATTGATTAATATATTTTTTGTATCAAGCAAAGCTGTGATGATGAAATACAAGACGAGATTGAGCACAATCCATAACCCAAAATCGACTTTGAAAATCGCGTCTGGTCCGTGACCCGCTACTGCGTCAATACGATTAACGAACACAATATCAAGAAAAAATATGAGGGCGCCTGCTACACATAAAAATAATGGTATGCGTACGTACCAGGCTCTTTCTTTGTAACTCAGATCGGCGTATTGAAAGCAGAAATAAACTCCTAATGACAAAAAGAGGAAAAGGAAGCCTACTGGGATAAACTTTACATGGAAGAATGAAAATTCTGCAAACGCAAAATTTGCAAGGTAAATATTAGTTATAACAAAACCGACTACATATGAAAGTATTGTGATTAGGGCAATATCTTTCGTTTCTATCGTTCTGATTCCTTCTATTGTCATAATAGACACAGTATACGCTCAGCAATAATTTTGACAATTTACACTGAAGACGCAGTGTATTGATTTAGAAGTACAATCATACTTCCCCTTGATTTTGATAGCACTCATTACTTCTGCTTGGGATGTCTTCATCTTGTGAATTTAAAATAAGGATGACGAATTGAGGCAGACGAAGACTTCTGGTTTTCTTAACTCAAGGTATCTAAACTGTCGGTACTACTTCTCTGTCCGAAGTAAAAAACCGCGGCAGTTTTTTGACTGGGCGCGGTTTTTGTTTTTTTGGGAGGCTGTGTGCGTGTTTGCTAGCGAATGCCTTGTTGCTTCCTTTGTGGGTTACTTCGGTTGGGGCAGGTTTGCGCGAGGGCCTTCTCCTTCGGGATATTGCG
Organism: Candidatus Kaiserbacteria bacterium RIFCSPLOWO2_12_FULL_50_10; assembly: GCA_001783515.1. Taxonomy (GTDB): domain Bacteria; phylum Patescibacteriota; class Minisyncoccia; order Phycocordibacterales; family UBA918; genus HO2-49-34. The sequence goes on from MFMN01000016.1 coordinate 3,020, forward strand.
CATATTCGAGAAACATGGCGATGCAGGCGTTTGCGATGGCTTCGTTTTTATCACGGGCTGCTTGGGTGCTCACGTAGGGTGTCTGCCCGCTGTCTATCACGCAGGGCAGCTTGAGCGCTACTTCGAGAAGCTCGTGCTCATACTCAGGAAGCTTTTGCTCTGCAATGAAGCGACCGAATGCCGCATATGCCGCATGCCTGTACGTGTTGCTTTTTTGCCACCACGCAGGCTGACCTTCTGCAGTTTTCCATAACCCTTGCCCCTGCGAGGTGCACCATCCATCAATACGCGCCATGGCGAAGGCAATGCCTTCACACTCAAGGAGCGTACCGTATTCGATGAGGGTTTTGAGCGAATCCACGGGCACGACCATGTCGCGGTCGAAGAATGGTGATTCCGCAAGCTTCTCAATATTTTCTGCAAGCTTACTTCGCAGGAACGTGCCGCTCCCTCCGTGCTCATCTGCATATTTTTTGACATGCGGAAAAATCAAGAACAAGAGATGTGCCGCATGGGTCGCAAGAAGACGTGCGAGCTCCGGATTTTCCTCTTGCTCCTCGAAATGGTTGTGAAAGCAATAGAATGACGGGCAGACACCCGCTTTGTCCAGGGCGAGCCCGTGACTACGCCTGTTCTCGATGCATTGCCCGAGACTCTGCGCGATGCTGGAAATTTCACTCTTCCTGCGCGGCGACCAGTCGTACCAGAACGGCACGGCGGCGCGAAGCAGGATTTCTGCGGTCTGCAGAAACGGCACGAATGCGTAGAGATACAGTTTCTCGCTTCGGTCTTTCTGCGCCCAGTAGGCCTGCCAATGGGGGTCGTTACGGAAGAAGGTACGCATATTCAGCCTCTCTTTCAATGAACAGTTAAGGGACGGGTTGCTATTTTGGAGTATAGCGAAAAAGCACATGATTGCAAGCGACTCGCCAAGGAGCATGTGTGTGCACAGGAATGAGGACATCCACTCTGTGAGGACTTTTTGAGAGCGTGTCACGAGACCTGCTCTGTTTTCCTTGCGCATGCTATCTATATATGCTAGGTTTGTTCTATTACTAACCCCCAAAAGAACACGGCAACACTCCGCCTTTCTTTATCTACACCCTGACTCTTGTAGTCTGCTCGTACACAACGTTCTATTCATATGTTGTGTGTATGTCTATTTATATTCTCATGCATTCAAAAAAAGCAATTAGTGACAACCCATTGACACAAATACTTCCCGCTTCTTCACCAAGAAACTCTATCCAAGGAGGCGGCTTGAAGATAGCGATGATTCATAATGAAAAGCGAATTGCAACAGGCGCACACCATATCAATGAGCTTATGATGCACGCTCTCGTACAGCATGGTGCGAAGGTGCGCAACTTCTTCCCCCGCATACAACTCACCAACACACCCATACGCATGCGTGGACTTTCAAGCATTCTTTTCTTCCACTCATTACTTGAGCGTAAAAATGAAATTCTGCGTCATCATATTATCCAAGGCACCACCTACACACCACTCCCTTTTCTTTCATTCAACACACCAATCGTGAGTCATTTTGGTTCGACAACTGCAGGGTTTCTCACTGACACGCCGAAAACATCAAAGCTTTTGCCGAGCGAGCGAGCTATTTGGCGTGAGCTCTGCAATCTCGATATTATCCCCGAAATGGAACTTCAAACATTCCAACCACTTCGGGATATTGCGGATATGGAAGAACTTGTTGCAACACAGGTCACTCGCTGTATTGCAACATCAGAACGTGTACGAACGGAACTTATCGGTATGGGAGTACTGCCCGAAAAAATTAAAGTTATTCATAACGCCATTGAAGACTACTGGTTCAATCGACAGGATGCGCCTCCGCTTTCTCCTCCGCACATTGTGTTTCTTGGTCGTCTTGGCGGCGACGTCTTCACCCTCAAACTAAAGGGGCTCGATCGACTCATTGCACTGTATCGCTCGTTTCCAAATGTTCCGAAAATAACGATTTGCATGACTACGAACAAGAAGCTCCGAGAATGGCTTCGTGTCGCGTTCCCTTTGCATCAATTGCACACGAATACACGCAAGGACCTTATTCCCAATCTACTGACTCGCTACTATGGAAGTATTCTTTTTGTGACTTCTCGCTATGAAGGGTTTTCACTCAGTCTCGTTGAGGGTATGTCGCAAGGACTTGTACCAATATCGTATGCGGTTGGCGTTGCGCCTGAGATTATTGAAAACGGCGTGAATGGATTTGTTGTGTCATCAAGTGACGAAGCACAAGAAAAGGTTTCGTATCTGCTCGCAAACCCGAATCAACGTCTCGCCATGGCAGCCGCCGCACAAAAAACTGCCGAACGTTTTCGCGGGAACAAAATCGCCAATAAGTTGCTTGCGCTCTATCATGAGATACTTGCCTCATAATCACTATAAAAACGAACTGGGTTCGTTTTTATATTTTTGATATGCTATTCACAAAAGACAACTTCGTCTTCGGGGATTTCTAGATGCTTTGCGAAGATTTCTTGCGCGGTTTGTTTGTCACCAAGGCGGTCGATGAGTTTATGTTCGAGCGCAAGACTTCCTGGCATGCTCGAGCCGTCGGCGAGTGCGGCGACTTCGGTGATGCTGAGCTCGCGATTTTCGGCAACGAGCGCGACGAAGTGGTCGTGATAGATTTTGAGGTCTCGCTCGAGGAGTGCTCGTTCGTCAGTCGTGAGTGGTTTGTTGGGGCTGCCGTAGTCTTTGTAGATTGCCGAGGTAAGCGGCACATAGCGCAAGCCGTCTTGTTCATTTTGCGCAACGTTCTCAAGATACGACATGGTGACGCCGATACTGCCGACATCAGAAAATGGTGACGCAAGAATCATATCTGCCGCAGAGGCGACAAGGTAGCCTGCGGACGTGCCGATTTCGCGGATAAGTGCAATGGTCGGAAGTTCAGAATTTTTAATGGCCGATGCGATAATTTCTGCGGCAACAGGAGTGCCTCCTGGTGAGTCGATTTGAAGGAGAATGCCTGCAATCGCGGGGTCGCTCGCGGCGAGCGCAATATCCGCAACGACGCTGTCGGCCCCTACAAACTCACCAACGGTTTCTTCGGGCGTGTATCCGATACCGATTTCACCCATCACGGGTATCACTGCAATGTTGCATGATCCATCACTCACAAGCGGCGCCTCTGCGTAGTAGCCATTCCATTCATCATTCCAATTACCCCAAATAATGAGCGAGGTAGAAAAGAGTGCAAGAAACAATATTGAGAGGCCGAGCGTCCAGCCGATTTTTTCAAACGTAGTCATGCGTGTAGTATATACGATTATCTGAAAAAGATTGTGCTGCATCTTGTGGATATCGCCGCGGAGCCGCGCGCTCTCTCGATTATGCAAACTGCTTGCATAATGAGCGGTACATGCTATAGTCATTTGCATGAACATAAAATATATTATTGGTGCACTCGTCATTGTTGGCGTCGTAGCACTCGGGAGCACCCTGACCGCGCTCCGCACAACTGCGCCCGACGCGGCGATTGCCGCGAGCTTCTATCCGATTGCTTTTTTGACGGAGCAGATTGCGGGGAGCGCTGTGCCAGTTTTCTCGGTAACTCCTTTCGATACAGAACCTCACGACTATGAACTCACGCCAGAAATGGCGCTACGCCTCTCGACAAGCCCGCTCTTTATCCATACGGGAGCGCATCTTGAGCCGTGGGCAAACGCGATAATTACTGCTCGAAACGCGCAGGAGCTCCCTTCACTGACGCTGCTTACCGAAGAAAATGCACTCCTCGGAGAAGACATTCCTGCGGACGAGCCGGGCGATGCTGGCAGTGAATTCGATCCGCATTTCTGGCTTTCGCCGAAGCGTGCGGTTGGCGCAACCGGGCAGATTGCCCTCGTGCTTGCGAATCTTTATCCTGCACACACCGCAACTTTTGTCGCAAATTCAGCCGCACTCACGAGTGAGCTCACCCGCATTGATACCGAATATCGCAAAGGCCTTGCTACCTGTGCATCTCGCATCATTGTGACCGATCACGACGCATTCGGCTATCTCGCCCACGACTACAACCTCACGGTCTATGCAATCCGCGGTATTTCTCCAGATGAAGAGCCGTCAAGCGCAACACTTGCAAACATTACCGAGATTGTGCGGGCAAACGGCGTCAAAACCATCTTCACGGAAGAGCTCGTTGCACCCGACATCGCCGAAACTATCGCCCGCGAAACAGGTGCGACAGTTTCCCTTCTCTCGACCATCGAAGGACTTACCGAGGACGATATTGCAGCAGGCAATGACTACCTTTCCAAACTTCGTGGTAATCTGAAGACACTTACCAGTTCTTTGGAGTGTGAGTAATTCAGCCTGGATCCCATCCTTACTGACAAAAGTGACGGGTAGTGTTTTAGATCGATACGTAGTTAACGTGAACGTGGATTTAACTACTCAATAATCTTAATCATTACATTTCCCTTTTGTCATTCAGGAGGAATCCAGAAGCACCATTCGTCATGCAATGTAAATCATCCGACCCAATCCTTACCTTTCAGAATGTCTCCTTCGCCTATGACCGCGAGGTGACCCTTTCTGACGTCTCATTCACCATGCATCGTGGTGATTATTTCGTGATTACCGGCGAAAATGGTTCGGGCAAGTCGACAATTACGAAGCTTGCGCTTGGATTACTTACCCCAGATGCTGGTACGATCACCTTTGCAACCAAGAGAATCGGCTACGTTGCCCAGCACGCAACCCATATCGACCCACTCTTCCCTGCAACGGTGCACGATATTGTCTCGATGGGCGTGCGCGCGGAGGATGCCGCGAACCGCGAGGCGCGTATTCGTGGTGCGCTCGAGCATGTATCGCTCGCCGCACACATCCACGACCATGTCGCGGAACTTTCTGGCGGCGAGCGCCAGCGCGTCATGATAGCGCGCGCACTCGCGAGCGACCCAGAAATCCTCATCCTCGATGAGCCGACCGTCGGCATCGCACAAGCTGTGCGCGATAATTTTTACGCACTCTTGCATGAACTGAACACAAAGCACTGCGTCACGATTCTTCTCATCACCCACGACAATAGCCGTGCGCACCAAGACGCCACCCATGTTGTCTGTGTCGAAAACGGCGGCATTCATTATCACGAAGACCCGCACGAGTCGCACCATCACGCACACTAATCTATGTTCACGCTATGTTTACCTACACATTTTTAGAACACGCAATCCTCGCCTCTCTTATCACCGCCGTTGTCGCGCCGACCATCGGTTTCTTTCTTGTGCTCCGTCGCGAGGCGCTTATGGCAGACACGCTCGCACATGTTTCGCTTGCGGGCGTTGCTGCAGGTATTCTTATTGGATGGAATCCGCTTGCCACCGCGCTCATCGTCGCAACCAGCAGCTCCCTTGCTATCGAGCACCTCAAAACAAAACGCGTCGCCAGCGAGTGGGCGCTTGCGCTGTTTCTCTACGGCTCGCTCGCGGTAGCTATTATTCTTTTCTCGCTCGGCAGCAACGTAGGGAGCAAAGTAACCTCGTTCCTTTTTGGGAATCTGCTCACCGTCACAACTTCTGATTTGCTCCTTATGGCGGCGCTTGGGGCTGTCGTTATGGCAACGGTCGCCTTCTTCTTTCAGCCGCTCCTGACCCTCACGTTCGACGAAACCTTTGCACGTACTATCGGACTTCCTGTTCGTCGCCTCACTGCAGTACTTGCCGCGCTTACCGCCGCCGTTATCACCCTCGCCATTCCTACACTCGGCGTTCTCCTTATCGGCGCTATGATTTCCATTCCCGTCATCGCCGCCCTACAGCTTCGCGCAAGCGCGTTCGCGACGCTCCTGACCGCCATAGGCATCGCGCTGATCGGCACCCTTTTTGGACTCACCCTCTCTCTCACGCTTAACATCGCTCCATCAGGCTCAATTGTTCTCACTCTCATCGGCATCACACTCCTCATCCGCCTGAGTCTTGCCATAAAAAAATAGCACAGGGAGACTCTCCCCGTGCCAATGCTTCACGCTGCGCTATTCCACCTTCGCAACAGGCGGGAACGACCCCTGAATACGCACAATGACCGCTTCGATTTCGTGAACAAGAACAATCTCCTTCTCGGCGAGCTGCAAATAGAAGTCCTGCGTCTCGCGCACCTTGCGACGCTGTTTTTCTTCGGGAACCGCCCAAAGCGTCAGGAGATTATGCAGTCGATCGGCGAGCTTTATGATTATTGCCCACCGCGGCGCACATCCAAGATTTTGATGATACGCGCGATTCCGTGCTTCTTTATCTCCGGAGTACAAGTCAACCGACGGTTTGGTAACCCACCACACCAGTTGCGCAACACCCTTATTGAACCTGAGTGCAAGACGCTCCTCGTTCCATCCTTCGATATCCTCAATAATGTCGTGGAGGAGCGCCGCCGCAATCACGTTCGCGTCGCGAATACGCAGATACTCCATCAAAATCAAGGCAACACCGCGGAGATGCTCGAAGTACCGCGTCGCGCCATCGTCGCGCAAGTGCAGACGGAAAGCGTTTTTCGCGGTGTCGTACGCCTTTTCTATCAGAACATACTCCTCTGAAAATATCGGGAAATGCCTCCCGACGATGGCAAAGAACTCTTTTCTGCTGCTGTTTGCTGCAAAAATGTTTTCAATACGAAGTAACATGATGGACTCCTTCTCTGAAATGAATTACCAACGTATACTGGCAGCGTATATGTTCCCTTGCTCTTTGTCAACAAATCGCACTATCGCTACGCCACACGCATTCGGACGAATCATGCTATAGTAGTCGTATGGATGGACGATTCGCACGTATAGAATGGGACGCGCTTCCGCACTTTCCGCATGAGCGCGGTGATGATTGGTACTGGGTGCTCGGCATTGTTGGTGTCTCAAGCGCCATTGCGGCATTCGTTTTAGGTAATGTGCTTTTTGGTATTCTGATTATTCTTGGCATTCTTGTCATTGTTATCTACACCACGCTTGATACACATGAGCCTATCACCTATGTAATTTCTCAGGCGGGCGTCACCGTAAACGACGTCACCTTTCCCTACGCGAAGCTCACCTCGTTCTTCATCGACCGCGAGCACCGCCACGGCCCTCACCTCCTTATTCGCAAACCCGACGGCATGAATGAGCTTCTCATTATCCCTATCCCCGAGGAACATCTCGACGACATCGACGAAACCCTCTCGTATTATCTCCCCGAGGAACATCTCGAGGAGCCACTGAGTAACCGCATCCTCGAACTCTTAGGAATCTAATCACGATTACCATGTCACGTCGCGCAGCATGCGTGACGTTTTTGTATCTTCGCCTTTTCTTGAAACGGCCGTATACTGTAGACAGTATGCAACTTACTGACGCACAAATAAAACGCTTCGTGCTCGACACCGCACTCGTCACCCGAAAAGACGTCGACACCGCTGCAGCACTTGCGTCCGAGCGAGGGATTTCATTTGCCGATGCGCTCCGCAGCCAGGGCTCCTTAACGCAAGATGACATTCGTCGGGCAAGCGCCTACGTGCTCGGCGTACCCTACGTCTCGCTTGTAAAGCGCGCTATCGATTCGCAGGTCATGCTCCTCATGCCCGAAGCAATTGCCCGCACCTACAGCGCAATCCCCTACGCCATGACAGACGACACCGTCGAAGTTGCGCTTCTTGATCTTGCACACATCCCCGCGCTCGAAGGACGCATGCGCACAGGCGGACGCCGTATTGTGGCGCGTCTCACCGACACTGCATCCATTCAGTCAGCACTAAGCCGCTACCAACGACATCTCCACACTGCGTACAGCGAGACCATTCGCCGCGCCGCAGACACCCTTAAGCATGGAGGAGCGCCCGAGGAAGTAGAGCGCCACGCCCGCACACTCCTCGACACGCTCATGCATCACGCACTCACCCAAGGCGCACGCGTTATTCATATTGAGCCGGGCGAGACCTGCATGATTCGCTATCGCATCGGGACGACGCTCCATGACGCCATGGAGCTCCCGAAGCATGTGCAGCTTCCTCTTGAAGACACGGTCGCCTCACTCGCAAGGCTCCCGTCTCTTGGCGCCGTCGCGCGCGATGGCCGTTTCCGCATCACTCGCAATGGCGAACGTGTCGCCGTACGTGTCCGCACCATGCACACGCACGCTGGCACTGCCATTGCGCTCACCCTCGTGCGCGCAGGCGGACACGGCTTCACCCTTGATGGCCTTGGTTTTCACGGCGCTCTCCTTGAAGAATTCCTCCGCGCGTCCGCAGACCCGCGCGCAAGCATACTGCTCAGCGGCCCCCTCGGCTCGGGCAAAACAACCACCCTCTATACCCTTCTCGACACGCTGCGTACTCCGGCGACCAATGTTATTACCGTTGAATCATCTATTGGGGCACCACTTACCCGTGTGCATCAAGTGAGCATTCGCCCGGACATCGGCTTCGACACGCAAGCAGCTGTCCGCGCCGCCCTCGCCCAAGATCCCGACATTATCGGCATCGACACAGAGAGCGACCCTACCGAACTCACGCACCTTCTTGCTACGGCACGTCTTCGCGCGATTCGCACTATCACGAGCGCATCCTTAGGTGCCGCCTGTGAAGCACTCGAAGTGTTCGCCAAAGCAACTGGTGACGCAACCCTTCCCTTCACGCACGTGCTCGGCGCTGCAACCGTGCGTATGCTCGGCGGAAACCGCGAGGCGTACCACCTAAGCGCGCGCGACATGGACAATCTCCGCGATGTCGCTCGCATGCACGACATCCTGGAGGTACTCAAGGAAGAGAGAGTCATTCCGCAGAAAGCAACCTGGAGCAGCGTTTCTTTCTATCGCGCACCGCTCGAAACGCCAGAACACGAAGTCTACACAGGCATGATCGGTGTACATGAGCTCCTCACCGTGACGCCCGAACTCCTCACCATCTCTAAAAAGCCTGACGCCTCAAACTACCTCGCCCACGCCGTCGAGCACGGCATGTTCACCCTCGTCGAAGACGCCATCATGAAAGCCGTCATGGGCATTACCACCCTTGACGAAGTCTGGCGCATCGTCGCGCTCTACTATGGTGAAAACGCACTACCGCACTAAGCTGCGGTTTTGTTTTTTACATCCTCAATTGCATTCGTAACGCCTTTTTGATAGAGTGCTCTCGATAGATCGTTTGCTCTTTTCATCCCCACCCCCTGGAGACCACTATGACTGGTATTGTGAAAAAACTCGTACTCACGGGAGGCCCGTGTGCAGGAAAAACATCCGCCCTCTCCTTTTTGGAACAAAATCTGAGAGACAGAGGCTGGCATGTCCTTGTTGCACCAGAAATTCCAACCATGCTTATGCAGCACGGCGTACACCCAAACATGCTCAGCACGTTTCAGGAACACGTGCTCGCCATGCAGGTCGCCTTCGAAAAGGAGCTCTCTCGTGCCGCAGAAATGTTGCCGGGGGAGAAGGTGGTCATCATCTACGACAGAGGCATCATGGACCAAAAGGTCTATCTGCCGAACTATGCCGCGTTCATCAGTCTGGTTGAAGCACAAGGCCTGAATGTCGTCGAAGTACGCGACGGTCGCTATGATGGCGTATTCCATCTACGCACGGCCGCTCACGGTGCCGAGCATGCCTACGGGAACGCAACCAATGCACACCGCCTTGAATCAGTCGAGCAAGCTCGCGCTGTTGACAAACTCACCGAGGAAGCATGGCTCGGAACGCCCCACCTGCGGATCATTCCCAACAAAGGAACATTCGCAGATAAGCTGCATCACCTCCTCAGTGAAGTGCTTCAGGCGCTTGGCGAACCCGTGCCGATTGAGTTTGAGCGGAAGTACACCGTCCGTCTCACCGAAGCAATCCCGCCTATCCCCTCTTCGGTGCGTGTGCTCATCACGCAGGACTATCTCGTTGCGACGAACCCTGGCGTTGTTGAGCGGGTCCGGTCACGAGGCCAGGATGCGACGCTCCTCTATTACCACACCACCAAAAAGCCCACAGGGGTGTGCGGTGAATCGGTAGAAGTGGAGCGGAGAATTTCTGAACGGGAGTATCTCGAACTTCTTGCACGCAAGGATCCGTGTCGACACACGGTTGTAAAAGAGCGGACGTGCTTTGTGTACCGCGACCAGTATTTCGAACTTGACGTGTTCGCCGACACTCGTCTGCCGCACGCGCTGCTCGAGATTGAACTGCTCAGCGAACAGCAAACGGTGGAACTTCCTTCTTTTCTCGACATCATTGAGGAAGTGACGGGGGACGCCGCCTGGTCGAATTTCAGCATCGCCCACAGGCTTGCGCAAAAGGACTAGCTCTCGTTTGAGTGTCCTCTGCCCCTTCTTTACACGACACGCCCCGCGCGTGTCTTTTTTTGCTTGCCGGGTACTCACAAAAAATCTCCACGAATGGAGATTTTTTGTGAAGCTATGCTGCTGCGGGAGTTTCCTCTGCGGCTGGCGCTTCTTCGGCGGGAGTTTCTGCTTCTGCAGCCTTGGCTGCTTCTGCTTCTTCTTTTGCCTTCGCTTCTGCTTCAGCTGCTGCCTTTGCGTCTGCCTCGGCTTTCGCCTTTGCTTCAGCTTCAGCCTTAAGCTTTGCTTCGTCGATAATTGGTGACTTCTTTGGAAGGACGTTTACTTTTCGTCCTTCGAGCGTTCCCTGAGTGATAAGAAGGTTTCGTACAGTATCCGATACTTGTACCCCCTTCGCAATCCAGTCCTTGGCGCGCGCACCATCGATCTCAATCCGATTGAATTTCGGAGAATATGAGCCGATAGTGTCAGCGTGTTTGCCACTTTTAGGACCGTGACGCGAGTCGGTTACAACAACACGGAATGACGGATCATTCTTACGCCCAGTTCGCTGCAATCGCATTTTGAGCATGGGTAGAAGATACCAGAAAATAAGGATAAGTCAACACAATCAGTTGTTCTAGGCTCCAGCACGTCTTGCTCTTTGCTACTTTGTATAGTATATACAATCTATCAGTTCCTGATGTTCTTTTCTTTCCTATACGGAGGTATTCTCATGACTTCTCTCCTTGTGATTCTTTTTGTGGGCATTGCATTCATCGTTATGGTGTATAAGATGCTGACCGCGCCGCCTCGCTCACGCACAGGAAAGCGCGGCCATGTTGTTGAAAAACGCTTTGAAGGAGCGCATACGGAAGTGGAGCAGCTCTGGAATGACGCGGCGGGAATGAATCTCACGCATACGTTCTTCTACCCCGACCGATGGTTCGTTACTATGCGACCAACGGGTGAATTCTATAACTTCGTTGAAGTCGAAGTCTCGCAAGAACTCTACGAAAAACTTTCGTACGGCGACGCCGTTGAAGCCTACGTTACCCACGACTGGTTCAGTCCGGTGACGGAAGTAACGCTCGAACGCGCCTAGCAGCGCACAAGCATGCAACACGCCACGAAGCGCCCCGCTTCGTGGCGCTTTTTTAATGCAAAAAAAACACCGGCATTGCTGCTGGCGTTTCTTTTGTGCGATGCACTTATTTCTTCTTCACCTGCAAGAAGTCGAGTTCAACCGGTGTTTCGCGGCCGAACATATCGACATTCACGGTGATGCGGCTCGCGCGAGGGTCAACCTTCACGACTTGTCCTTCAAGGTCTTTGAATGGACCATCGAGGATAACCACGTATTCGCCGGGTACCATGTCGGCCGTATGCTTCTTCTCTTCGGTAATACGGTTTGAAAGCTGGAGGAATTCTGCCTCCGTGAGCGGCACCGGTGTTGTACCTGCTCCCACGAAACCAGTTACGCGTGGCGTGTTACGCACGGTGTACCATGATTCGTCGGTCACAATCATATTCACGAGTACATACCCCGGGAACACCGTGTCTGACTTCTCAATACGCTTGCCGTTTTTGATTTCGACGCGCTCTTCTGAGGGTACGAGCACTTCGAAGATAAGCTCTTTCATGCCGGGGATGGTGTCAATACGCTGACGCAAGTTGCGGGCAACTGCCTGCTCGTAGCCAGAGTAGGTATGCACCACGTACCAGCGCGCGACATTGTCGCCGTGTTGTTTACGAATTTGAGACATAGTGATGTTAGTTGGTGAACGACTTAATGAACTGGAGCGCGCCAAAATCGATGCCCGCCGCAAACAGCGCAACCACCACAGAAAGCACAACCACAATGCCGGTATAGGTGAGTGCTTCTGCGCGAGATGGCCAGGTAACGTGATTCATTTCCTTACGCACATCGGCGAGGTACTTCGTGATATTCATATAAGATAAGTTAACTTTATTAAAAGCCCTCTCGGGCTCTGGATACACCCACGATACCACATGCGCAGGCAAAGTCAAAGAAAAACCCCAGAACTCCGGGGTTTTGAATCCGCAACAGCGGAAGGTGCGCGTTTTTACGCGAGGCTAATGAGCGCACGGTATGCCGAAGCGTCGCAACGTTCGTCAATCCCCCTGAGGAAATCGTTATTGCTCGCTGTGAAGAGAAACAACCGATTCTGGTTGTAGTGATTTCGCACGGCAGGAATGTTGAGATCTTTGAGCGCTCGCTCAAACGAATACGTTGGGGTCCTCAAGATGTCTTCAAATTTGACGAACAAGGAATCCCCGCCGCGACTGAACGGGTGCGGAAATGGTTGCCCCAGCATTTTCAGGTATGAAATCGAGAGCTTCTCATTGATCAAGTAGACAGAAATATAAGTCTCTCCATCAATAAGTTCGCTAACCTCAGTGACAGGCTTACACGTTTCCATGGGAACTCCAAAGGTAGTTGAACAATAGAATTAACATTCTACATATAGAATGCATTCTGTCAATGGATATTCTGCTTATCTCTCTAGCATTTCCCTCACCACACGCTCGATTGCGCGCTCGGCGGCGGCGACTTCGCCGTCTTTATTAACGATGACGGCGTCGGCTTCGGGTTTGATTGCCATTTCGATATCGTAGCTTTCTTTACGAAGGGCGAGCTCCTCTTCGCTCATGGGTGCACGACCGAGAATGCGACGCTTGAGATGATCCCAGTCACCGCCGTCAATAAATATGAGGCGGTACTGATCGTGCGGAAGTTTTGCTTTGATTTGCTGGTAGCCTTTATGCTCGAGTTCACGGAAGAGAATCTTCCCGTTTTCGAGCGCATCTTGCACGGCATCTAGCGGAATACCATAATAATTTGCCCCGTATTCTGCCCACTCAATAAACTTCCCCGCGTCGCGCAGTGCTTCAAACTCCTCGCGCGAAACATAGTGATAGGTTTTGCCGGGGACTTCGCCGGGGCGAGGCGCGCGACTGGTGTACGAGGTTACAAACGAAAGCTGGTCGCCAAACACTTTTTCAACATGCGCCTTGAGCGTATTCTTCCCAGAGCCCGACGGCCCCATGAGGAGTATGAGCATACCTTTTTTCTGCATAGTCGCAGTATACCCAGGAAAAAGAGCGATGCAATTTTGCAAACGCCCAAAAATGTTGCTACCATGCGCCTATGGATACCAGCTGGAAGACGCGATTGTGTAATGAGTGTGCGCAACCATATTTCACGGAACTCATGGCGTTTGTACGGCAGGCGTATGCTGCTCGCACCATCTACCCGCCCGAAGCCGATATCTTTCGCGCGCTTTCCCTTACCTCGTTTGAAGATGTGCGCGTTGTGATTGTTGGGCAAGACCCGTACCACGGCGAGGGCGAAGCGCACGGGCTTTGTTTTTCAGTGCATGACGGCGCAAAGACGCTGCCATCGCTGCGAAATATTTTTAAAGAAATCGCTTCTGAATATGGGAACGCTCCGCAAAGTACCGATCTCACCTCGTGGGCGAAGCAAGGTGTTCTCCTTTTAAATGCAACCCTCACTGTTGAAAAGGATTGTGCAGGAAGTCACCAAGGCAAAGGCTGGGAAACCTTTACCGACGCTATTCTCAAGAAAATTTCCGACGAGAAAGAGCATGTTGTCTTCCTTCTCTGGGGCAATTACGCTCGCAAAAAAGCTGACCTTATTGATCATGGAAAGCACCTCGTCCTCGAATCAGCCCACCCATCCCCTCTTTCTGCCCATCGTGGATTTTTCGGCAACAAGCACTTCAAGCTCACGAACGAATATCTCACGGCTCACAAAAAACAGCCGATTAACTGGCATACGTAGGTATGTTGTATCTCATGCTAGTATTCGTGAATGGAAAAAGAATTTGATGCGTGGAATGCGCGTAAGAAAATTACCGAGCAAGAAATAAACCGTCTCTATACCGCCCGAGAAGTGTGGTGGTGTCGACTTGGAGAAAACATTGGTACTGAACAGAATGGAAAGGGTGAATGGTTTGCTCGCCCCTGCATCATCATGAGGGGTTTTGGCCCAGATGCGTGTTTGGTTGTGCCAATTTCAACCTCTGCAAGAAATCATCCCATGCGTCCATCAGTCGGTGTTGTTGATGGAAAGAACGCACGCGCAAATATTTCTCAAATACGAGTCATTGATACGAAGCGACTTGCGCAACGCATTGGTTTTCTAGAAGAGGCTGAATTCCTGGCATTAAAGAAAATCATCGGAAACTTGTTCCGATGATTTTCGTCATACTTTATCCTCCTTGCGGAGGCGAGGCCGAAGCCAACTGTATGTGTATACTATCTCTACTATTGGAAAAGTCAAGCGAGATCTTCTGTGACCAAATCTATAACGGGGAGCGTGCCTGTTTCAAGGAATGTGAGCATGGCGCCGCCGGCGGTTGAGAGGTGGGTGAAGGCGGCGGCAGTGCCAGTTTCTTCTATAGCGGCAAGCGTGTCGCCGCCGCCGACTATCGTTGTCGCATGCGTATTTGCCGCAATGCGTTTCGCGCACTCTTTGGTGAAGGTATCGAACCCGCCTTCGTAGTAGCCAAGCGGCCCGTTCCAGACAATAGTTACAGCGGTATCAATATATTCGGCAAGTTCGGCAAAACTTCGCTGCCCAATATCGACAACCATTGCGTCCGGCAAAATTTCTGTTGCGTCATCTTGGACCACTTCACCGCTCGCTTCCTGTATACGCACATCAAACGGCACTACGAGATTAGGGAGCGCAAGAATCTCGGGATCGATTGCTCCGAGAGAGGCAACAGACTTCCCTATTTCATAGCCACGAGCTTTGTAGACATCATTGATAAGCGCGCCACCGATGAACACGTGCGTGTATTTTTTTGCAAGTGCTTTGATGAGTGGTGTTTTTGTATCGAATTTTGCACCACCGATAATCGCAAGCGAGGGAGATTTCGGCTCGACAACAAGCAAGAGTGCGTTGTATTCCTGCATGAATGAAAGCCCAAATACTGTGGGGAGGATTTTTGCAATGCCGGTAACCGACGCGTGTTCACGGTGCGCGTCGGCAAATGCGTCAATCACAAAATAGTCAGCGAGCGCTGCCATAGATGCCGCGTACTGCGGGTCATTTTTTTCTTCACGCTCGTCGCGGCGGACATTTTCGAGCATGACAATCTCGCCGTCACTGAGTGCATCGATTCCCTGCATTGTTTCTGGAGCATCGTATGCAGTATTGATGAATGTTACCGGCACATATTTTGCAAGCGCATCTGCCACCACGCGCAAACTTTCACCCTCGCGTCCGAGATGTCCGAGTAAAATAATTTTTGCACCTCGTTCCTGCAGTACTTTAATAGTGGGAAGATTTGCGCGAAGGCGCGTCTCGTCAGAAACATTTCCATGGAGAAGCGGCACATTGAGCGATGCACGCACAAGGACGCGCTTTCCTTGCACGTCCGGCAGTGCATCAATCGTGGGGAGTGTTTTCATACTATGCAATGCAAGCCTTA
The DNA here is from genome assembly GCA_001783515.1 of Candidatus Kaiserbacteria bacterium RIFCSPLOWO2_12_FULL_50_10. Classification (GTDB taxonomy): domain Bacteria; phylum Patescibacteriota; class Minisyncoccia; order Phycocordibacterales; family UBA918; genus HO2-49-34. The sequence continues at coordinate 18,755 of MFMN01000016.1, forward strand.
ATAATTACGGCAAAGCGCACGGCTTCGAGCGACGCGCCACCGACAAGAAATCCATCAATCATGCCATTTTGCATGAACTCGAGCGCGTTTTCTTCCGTGACCGAGCCGCCATACAGTACGCGCACTTTATTCGCAACGGCGTCGCCATATTTTTCATGCAAATATTTTTTGATGGCGAGACGCATGGTCGATACGTCTTCTGCGGTTGGCGTAAGCCCTGTGCCGATTGCCCATACTGGTTCATACGCAACCACAACACGCGTCGCTGCCGTTCCGCCAAGATTCGCAAACACTGCGTCGAGCTGCTCGTGGACGATATGGTAAAAATCACCTTCGGCGTCGCGGCTTTGTTCGCCAATACATACCACCGGTATCATTTTCGCCGCAAGCACTCCTGCCGCGCGCGCCGTAACTTGTGCATTATCCTCACCGCGCGCACGACGTTCTGAATGTCCGACGATTACAAACGCCGCGCGTCGTTCCGCAAGCATTCCCGCTGACACTTCGCCTGTTTCCGCACCAACCGCGCCAGCTGCTGCATTTTGCGCGCCGAGCATAATCGGCTTGCCTTTGGTAATCTTGCCAATCTCGTCAAAATACAGCGTCGGCACGGCAATACCAATGTCGCACGAAGCGGTACCGCGCGCCTTAAGCGCCTTCGTCACTACATCCTTACCCAGCCTCTTCGCCGCTTCCAAAGTCGCTGGATGCATTTTCCAGTTTCCAATCACCAAGGGAGTACGTTTTACTTTCGCCATATGCAGAGAGTATACCATAGGCGATGGCATATTCTGTGTAATCAAGATATACTTCATGAGAAGTATATTTTTTACTATATAGCCAACCAAACTATGAGCATAGAAAACCCATCCAATCAACCACCAATAAAAACACCCGAACAACAAGGCGAGAAACCAGTCGGGCGAGAAATATCTTACGTTATAGGAAAAGAACTTGCCCATACATATGAACCAATAACTGAGCAGCAGAGACTAAGCCAGATTCAAGCAGAGAAGGAACAATATGAGCAGTGGATGCGAGATAACCCAGAACTATTGGTGTCTTTAGACAATCTACGTGAAGCTGGGCCAGAAATTAAAGAAATTGAAGACATGATTGCTTCATTTGAAGCAGCACACTCTCTTGAAGAGCTTCATTCCATTACTGAGATAGGACCAGGTGAGGAAGTGAACTTCCCGTTGCGAGAATCAGCAAAAAAAGCGATCATTCCTATCGTTGAAAAAATGAAAGCACTGGAAAAGGAGACGAATATTTCAAGCCAGGCATATAGTGAAGTGCGTGCCGCATATAAACGCCTCCGTAACGCAATCGGTGCCATAAACAGCTTCACTAACAAAGTAGATCACAACAGGTAACAGTCCATACAAAACAAAACCGCTAGGGCGGTTTTGTTTTGTATTAGATTTTTGTAGGGTCAGCAGCTTCTTCCTTCGGGTAGGCGTTTTTTATTTCTACACCTTCACGTTTGAGAATTGCTTCGTAGTCATCGCGTTCGAGGGTTTTAGTAGATTGACGCAGCAGAAGGCTTCTTGTATTAGAATATACGAAAACTTGCAAAAAAAATGTATCTGTTATTCTATAGTAGTTAGTTAATTCTGACTAACTTTGTTCTTTACACTACAGGAGCCCCTCATGGAGCAACGCCTTATCCGTACTCTTACCGTAATTCTGCTCATGTTTGGCATGAACCAAGTATACGCAGGCTTTTTAAAATTTCCCGTTCCACAATCTGGATATACCCCATCGACCGTACCTATTACGGCAGTTATGGACCATGACTCTGACTGGAATAAGATTAAAACCCGCACAGGAGAAACTGGATCTTATGCAAACGGATGTCTTGCGTACGTTAGCGGAAATGTGAGTTGCACCTCGAGTAACACAAGTTATCCTTGGGCATACAAGCGGCCTGGTGGCGCAGCGTGGTCAACTCCCGGAATAAACTATATTGACCTTGCTCCCGGTAACAATGTGTGGATGTGGTACGACAATCACCATGGCTACGATTTTTCAGTTAGCCAATGGCTACCCGTTGTTTCTGCTGAGTCGGGAACGGTAACTGATATCAACACCAGCTGGGGCCAGGTGACAATCACACACAGCAACGGGTATCGAACCACCTATACACATATGTATCTCAACTTACCCATGCCACAAACGGTGTCAAAAGGACAGCATATCGGCTGGGTCTCTAACGTCGCACCATCATCGCAAGCGGTTGGCGTCCATTTACACTTTGTGGTTGAACGTAATACCGGCGGACACTGGTATCAAGTTGATCCGTATGGCGGCAGCGGTGAGCCTGTGCTTTGGGACTAAGACCCTTTTGCTCTTTTAATGAAGGCCCTCTCCATGCTAGCGTGGAGAGGGCTATTGTTATTTTTTATACACCTCGAATGAGTTGTATATTCCATCGAGTATTTTAAGATATTCGGGGTACTCATTCACCCACTCTGTGAGCTGTTGATTTCCTATTCCTTCTAGCCAATCAGTTGCATATGTATGCTCGGGGTTCATTCCTTCTAAGACAAAGGTAAACACGTTCCCCTGTTCATCTCGATACACACGAATATCACCACGCTCACTCGTATGCTGTGTACTGGATGCACTTCTTGTTATATTGATTTCATAATTCAAAAATGTTTCCTGATCATATGGATGCGAGGATTTAATGTTTGGATACTTCGCAGAAAACTCGATAAATACAGCTTCGGGTAAGTCATATAGTGCATATTTTGGACTAGTTCCTCCTATCACTTCTAGATTTTTAGGATACCGAAAACGATATCCATACTCTTTATTATCATAGACTACCCATTCAGAAATATTCGTCGTACTAGTACTCACCGAGTCATTAGCCGATCTATATTTCTTGGAAACAAGAAAATACAGACCAGCGACAAGCAACGGCATTAAAACGCCTATGAGTGCTGTGGCTTTGAGAGTATTGCTTTTCATCATGTAATAACGTTATACCATGTAAATCCCCAAAATGATTTTGAGAATTTATACTACTAGATATTTGTTGGATCAGCAGCTTCTTCTTTCGGGTAGGCGTTTTTGATTTCCACGCCTTCTCTTTTGAGAATTGCTTCGTAGTCATCGCGTTCGAGAGTTTCTAGTTCGATGAGTTTCTCGGCGACAGCGTCGAGAGCTTTGCGATGTACCGTGAGCGCTTCACGAGCGCGGTCTTCTGCGGTGCGCATAATGCGGGTGACTTCTTCGTCGATTTCGCGGGCTTTTTCGGTTGAATAGCCTCGGTCTTCAGAGATGCCACCGCCAATAAGGCGTCCGCCTGTCCCCTCAAGGGCTACAGGGCCGAACTTTTCGGACATGCCGAAGCGTACCACCATGTCACGCGCGAGATTTGTCGCAACTTGGAGGTCATTCGATGGACCAGTCGTAAGGTCGTCGAAAATCATAATCTCTGCAACATAGCCGCCGAGTGACATTGCGATGTCGTCGAGGAACTCTTTGCGTGACTGCATTTTACGGTCGGTGTCAGGGAGCTTGAGGGTATAGCCAGCCGCACGTCCGCGAGAAATGATAGAAATCTTCTGGACCGGGTCGGCGTATGGAAGCACGGACGCGACGAGCGCATGCCCCGCTTCGTGGTACGCGGTGATTTTACGCTCTTCCTTTGTGAGCAAGTGACTCTTGCGCTCAGGGCCGAGCATGACTTTTTCAATCGAGCGAATCGCGTCGAACTGCGCGACTTCTTTACGGCCTTCGCGTGCGGCGAGAATTGCGGCTTCATTCATAAGCGACGCAAGGTCGGCACCTGAAAATCCTGGTGTACGCTGCGCGATAATCTCTAGGTTCACGTCTGCCGTGAGCGGCTTCTTGCGTGCGTGGATTTTGAGGATTTCTAGACGGTCGTCGCGGTCAGGAAGGTCGATGGTGACCCGGCGGTCGAAGCGCCCCGGGCGCATAAGTGCGGAGTCAATAACGTCAGGGCGGTTCGTTGCCGCGATAACAATGAGTTTTTCGGTTGGCTCGAAGCCGTCCATTTCGGTGAGGATTTGGTTGAGTGTTTGTTCACGTTCATCGTTGCCGCCACCCATGCCACTGCCGCGGGCGCGACCGACAGCGTCGATTTCGTCGATGAAAATAATAGCAGGCGCCATTTTCTTTGCAGTTTGGAAGAGGTCACGCACACGCGATGCACCAACACCCACAAACATCTCAACGAATTCAGAGCCAGAAATCGAGAAGAACGGCACGTTCGCTTCACCCGCAATTGCGCGTGCGAGCAGTGTCTTTCCCGTACCTGGTGACCCCATCATCATCACACCCTTTGGCACCGCTGCGCCAATGTCGGTGAATTTCTTTGGATTCTTGAGGAAGTCGACGATTTCTTCGAGTTCGATTTTTGCTTCTTTGGCACCCGCAACGTCCTTAAACGTCACTTTCTGCTGTTCGTCGTCAGGGTGAATCATGCGTGCTTTTGACGCGCCGAAGTTCAGCGCTTGCACGCCCATACCCTTCATCGAGCGTGAGAAGAAGAATACGATAAAGCCAAGGAGAAGGAGCGGGAACAAGAACGGCGAAAGGACGCCGAGCCAATAGGCGAGCCCTGTTTCCTCTTTTACTTCAAGCGCAATCGCGCGGAGCTCTTCGGCGGTGACGCCGAGATTTACGAGCGTTTCGGTAATCGGCGTTGCGTAGCCTTCTTTTTTCGCAATACCTACCGGACGCGCTTCGTCACGATGATGCACTTCGACAGTATCGCCGCGCACCACAAGTTCCTTTACGTCACCTGCATGAATTGCTTCTGCAACCTTTGTAAGAGTCGTGTCTTCCGTGTTTTTCTTGTCGGTACCGTACCCGTAGAGGAGCGTGAACATCATGAGTGACAACACGCCGACGGTAAGGATATTCCAGAGGCTGCTTGGCTGCTGCTTTTTGCGATGCTTCGGCACGGGCTTCTTCGGTGCCTTTTTTCCTTGTTCTTTCATATCGCCAGTATACGAATGGTACTGCGAATGTCCAGCGCAAATCTCTCGAAAACCTGCATGGAGAACTATGCGGTTTCCCCTAAGCTGGATGAAGTTGCGTTGGCTGGAGCAATTTTTTTCTGGAAACGTACCACAACGTACGGTGGAAGAAAAAATTTGTGAAGCCAATGCAAATTCGTCAGCTTAGGGGAAAGTGTGCTATATATAGTACATGTCGCCATCTGCAACACTAGTGAGTCATCCGCGAGCACGATATGACTTTGAGATTTTAGAAACCCTTACCGCCGGGGTGTCGCTTTTGGGCACCGAAGTTGCGTCCCTGAAGAAAAATCAAGGAAAACTCGTTGGCTCGTATGTGAAGCTTATCAAAGGCGTACCAATGCTTCTCGGCGCCCATATTCCGCCATTCCAAGTAGCAAACGCGCCAAAAGACTACTCCCCCACTCGCGACCGCGCACTCCTCCTCAATAAAAAAGAAATCGCAAAGCTCGAGCGTGAACTCCACGAAAAAAACCTCACGCTCATCCCGCTCCGTTTCTTCCGTGGCGGCCCGCACATCAAACTAGAAATCGCCCTCGCCAAAGGCAAAAAGAAATTCGACAAACGCGAAACCATTAAGAAGCGAGATATCAGCCGCGATATTGCCAGAAAAATCTAATCAAAAAAATATGACAAAAGAAAACATAAAACTCATATGCCTCGATATTGATGGCACGATTATTACCCAGAATAGTTGGTATACACTCAACATGGCGCTCGGACTTTCGCATGAGGAGGATCAGGAAATGTATGATGCGTATGGTGCAGGAACGCTATCCTACGAAGGCTGGATTGCAAAACTTGTTGAGCTTTACAAAAAGTACGGCAAAGCGACAAAAGAAACAGTTGTTGCCGCGCTTACTGGCTACACCTTTATAGAAGGTACTGAAGCACTTGTTGCAGACCTACAAGCAAAAGGCTATGAAGTCGTCCTTGTTTCTGGATCATTCCAGCTTCTTGCGGAAGACATCGCAAAGAAACTCAACATCAAAACCTTCAAAGGTAATACTGAGATTATCTTTGATGAAAACGACGTGGTAGAAAATCTTACCGTCGGTGGCGATGAACCCGTCGCAAAACTCCGCTACCTCAAGGAAATCGCAGACGCTCGAAATATCCCCCTAAGCGCAATCGCCTGCATCGGCGACGGCTTCACTGATATTCCTCTTTTTGAGGCAACAGGAAGCGGTATCACCTTCACACACTCAAAACCAAATGTCCAAGCTGCAGCAGCACAGGTTGTTGAAAAGCTCTCAGATATTTCAACTATTCTCTAGCATCTATCGGTAGACATCATGACTTCCAACATCAAGCAGACACGCTTGATGTTTTTTGTCATAAGAGAAGATTATACGAGTACTATAATTTACAGAAAAACTGTACGTGCTCCCTAGTCTCCCCTGCAGCTTATGAACTTTTAGTTTCTCGTGATTCTGCTCATCCCTAAAAAGCTCGATACGTTCAACAACATCATCCTGCAGTGCTGGCTCTAATTTCTTGAAACTTCGAACAAAAGATGGCGCATATATAATTTCAACCATAGTGCTATGCATCGAGCTGAGCAGCAAGCATTCGCAGATCACCGCGAAGCCCCTTACCTTCATCTATTTCGCGCTGCGCACGAAGCACTCGCTCAACAGCCTCGTCCTCCGCAGCTTTTATGAGCGCACGCCGAACAGCATCTGCTTTATTTGCAGCATAACCAGTTGAAACTAAGTGGTGGAGCATCTGTTCAAGAGATGCTGAAAGTGGTACCGATATTGTCGTCATGCACACATGGTATCATATGATATTATAGTACGCAACCCGACCCGTATCCTTGACAATATCTCATTTTATGGGAGAATACGTGCACTTCCCTTCAAGGTTCTCCTGAAATTCCCGCGCAGGGCTGGCCGCCACCGCTTGTACTACTTGTAGTGCGAGCAACCAGCCTTGCGCGGGGATGACAGGCTTTGACGGTTATGGTCCGTGCGAACGGCGCGTGTCGAAGATGGTGTTGTCCTTCGTAAAAACACACCAACCCTTAATTGCAAAAGCAATCAAGAGTCCTTACGCGTCTAACGTGTTTGGATACGCTTACGCTGCGTAGGTTGAGTTTTTAACTCCCTCGCCCGTTGCGCGTTACGCTTCGTTCGTCATATCTCGAAGCAGTGGCGTTATATCGATATGACTCGGCAGTCGCAGTGCGTTCTCACTTCGACACCTAAAAAATAGGAACTGCACTTCGCCTTCTCGTTCACTCTCCCGAAAGCGAAGTTAAGCCTTCAGAGTGTCCTACACACGTAGACACCCTCGCACACCATAATTCGGACGAGAGTTCAATTCTCTCCATCTCCACAACAGTAAACACAAAGGCTCGGAGTACTCCTCCGGGCCTTTCGCGTATGGCTTTGAGCGAGTTCAAATATTTCTCGGGAATGGGGAGATGGCGAGACCGATTAGAAACCTCCTGTAAACCTTGGGGCTTTTCGAGGATGGTAGGTCAACTACATAGTAAAAAGCCAATAAAATAAGGGTATTTTCGTATGTTCGTGATTTCGTCTTTTGTCCAAATAGCTGTTTTGTCAATATCGAAGTTATCGCAGATTCTGAAGCAATGAACGAAATATGGCTTTAAATATAGTTTTTATTGTGCTTGCGTTGCGCTACGTCCTATGATATCGTTCTTAGAACTTATTACAAGGTAAAATAAATCTATGACTGATTCAAACACTACTGCAGAAACGAAGAAGGCGCTCCCTGCGTACCTCAACGTAACTAAGTTGCAGAAACTTATCGAGATCCTCTCCACGACAAGGGTGACCGTAATTACGACCGAGAGCCTTAAGGGCGAATTCGGTGCAACCGATGCCTCTGTTGCCATGGGCACACTCCGATTTCTTGATTTGATCGACGAAACTGGGAAAGCGAGGGATGCGGTACGAGGCTTCCATCTTAGTGGTGAGGAGCGAACACAGGCGGTCGCAAAGATTGTCGAGACTGCTTACGCACAACTCTTTGAGTTTGTTGTCGGAGATAAGCCCCAGAACCTAGCTCAGGACAAACTCACCAATCACTTCGTGAAGGTTTATGGTGTCGTGCCGCGAATCGCAACACCGGCGGTGCGCGCCTTCCTATTTCTTTGCGAGGAGGCTGGAATGAAAGAGAAGAGTACTGTACCGCGCGTGCAAACACCGCGCGTGAAGAAACCTAACGTGACACACACAAAGCCGACAGCGGGTTCAGTAACCAGAAATCCTCAACGATCTCCCGCTACTCATAATGCGAATGAAACGGCGATACCTTTCGCCAAAGGACAGATCTCTTTCGTGCTCCCAACAAAAGTCTTAAGCAACCCAGAGCTCATTGGAGACTACAAGGACGTTCTTACTGCGATTAATACGTTCGTGTCCAAATGTGAGCCGTTTTTGAAGGAAGACTCTCAACCTAATGACAGCGAATAACTCACTCTCCGCTAGTAGTTGGTCTGTGTGCGAAACACAGCTAAAACACATTGTCGAAGGCGACACGGCTGAGTTCGAGTCGTTGCCTTTCTTACGGGCATGCGGAATTGTGGGTGCCGAAGTGCCACCCATTGCGAGTCCGTTGGGGCAACGGTATTACGAGGCTCGTTTCATTCGTAACGACGATGTTGCTGCTCAGGCCGTATTACGCGACGGTTTACTGCAACACCCTGCTGTACAGGCGATACTGCAACTCCTACATGGGGTCCATAACGCAAAGCGAGATAATGCGTTGTCTGTACTTAAAAGTCGCGGTATGTGGTCTTATACTGATGAGCGACCTCTAACGAACCTGCTTTTATCGATGAACAATGCGGGCCTTGTCTCATACTCGAAAAAACACGGCTCGGTACGAGTTCTCTACAATCCTACAGAGCAACAGGAAGGAGTCCCCTCAAATATATTTATAGATCCAAAGCGACCTTACGGGAATAAAGCATGGATGAAGCGCGTGCTGGCAGAGTGCGAAGGTCATATTCACTGGATCGACAAACATTTCATACCTACTGGTCTTGAGTATATTTGGGAAGTCGCCGATGCAAACAAACTACAAGAGGTGACCATACTTTCTCTCTACCTGCCCGACCTAATCGGTAAGGGAGCTGTAAAGCAATATAGAGACCTCCAAACCGAACTGGCTGCAAAAGGCATCCAGCTTCGCTGGATGGTGATAGATAGCAAACTTATTCGTGACAATCACGACAGATGGATTCTCTCAAAGAACGAGGCTTGGAATCTTCCTGATTTAAATACCGTCATATCTGGCAATCGTTCGGAAATCACAAAGAGCATTAACGGGGCAGAAATGGAGAAGGCTTTCATCTCCTATCTCACAAATGCAAAAGAGATAACGACCGCAAGCGTCCCCGTAGTCACTTTAGCTGCTACAGGGTAGGTTCAAACTAGTGCCTTCGGCACATACATTCCTGGATTCATCCACAGAATGAACATTGTGCACTATCGTCAGGTTCTAATCTCGACGACTCATTCCCTCTCAAACGGCCGCACGAGCCACTCGGAGAAATCAAAGTATTCCAGATTGGATACTCCACCATTAATCAAACAGGTTCTAAAGGAGTAAAGTAGCCTCCACCCTTAAAAAGCGCCTTATCGAAGGCGCTTTTTTGTAACTATGTCCTACGCGTGTGATTGCCACACATCGAGCATTGCTTCGTATTCGTTGATGTGGACGACGGCGATTTTTGTGGTGCTTGTTGCGGCGCTTAGGAGTATGTCGTTTTGAGTATCGGCGTGTGCTGTGTTTTTGTTTGTGTCGAGTTTGATGCCGATGCCTGCCAGCGGCGAAAGTATGCGCTCGCGCATTACAGTCGAGCGTTCAGACACGGTGCCAGAAAATATAATGAGATCGGCGCCGCCGAGCGTTGCCATTGCGCCGCCGATGTAGTGACGGACGCGGTGTGCGTAGGCGTCGAGTGCTTCTTTTGCTTCTAGATTGCCGTTTTCTTCGAGTGTTATGAGTGTGCGAATGTCATCAGAACCGCCAAGACCTTTGAGTCCTGATTCGGTATTAAGGTACGAGCGCATTTGCACTGGCGTCATCCCCTTCGCTTCCATGAGCGTAAGTACGGCACCAGGATCAATAGCCCCAACACGCGTTGCCATGAGGAGCCCGTCGAGCGGCGTTGTGCCCATTGAGGTATCGAGAGACTCTCCGTCACGCACAGCGGTCACACTTCCGCCGCCGCCGAGGTGACACACAATTACTCGAGACGGAAGCGCGTCGCAAAGCAAAGTTCCCCGCGAGAGCGCAGATGAAATTGCTAGCCCGTGATACCCAAACTTCCGAATATCATAGACGTCCGCATCGCTGCGCGGAATTGCATAGCGCGCAATGTATTCAGGAATCGTTGCATGAAAGGCGGTGTCGGATATGCCAACAAACGCTGCCTGCGGGAGCATTTCCTGCAAGCGTACTAATTCCTCGTGCTGTGCATGCACATGGAGCGGCGCGGTGTGTTCGGCCTCGACGAGGTGCACAAAATATTCATCGCTAATGACTTGATGTTCTTGAAAATATCGCCCTGGCGCAACAATTCGCATCAGCACCGTATCTATATCGGCAGGTTGTACCTGCTGCGCTTCGAGTAACGCAAGAAACGTTTGATGCGCGCGGTCATACGCTTCCACAGAAATCTCACTCACCTCATAATGCGCCGCGACACGCACCTGAAATGCACCACCATTCACCTTATCCGCAAGCGCATATTTCTTTGAGGCACTCCCAATGTTCGCAAGAAGAATCATGACACCATACTACCATTACTTCAAAAAATTGCTGTCACAGAGCCTGCGTTCAAGAATAAGCTTTTAGGGCGCCCGTGCTATAGTACGAAGAATATACACAATCTATGCACATCATTCCAACCATTAAAGACCCGTATAGTGATTTTGACACTACAACGCATACCAAGCAAGGTAGTATTGCGCGCGCACTTACCTTAAACGACATCTTCTTCTTGGGGGGTATTTCATTTGTGGGTGTTGTTATTACACTGTTTATTGTTACCTTCATCGAAGGCGCTACCGTTGAACATGTTGGTATTGCGTTTATGATTCGACTTTTGGCACGCGCAGTATTTGCGCTCCCCATTGGTACCTTTTTTGATAAACATAAAGGATATACGGACGAGATTTGGGGATTGTGTTTTTCTACATCTCTCTTTGGGATTCTTCATGTAGCACTTGGATTTTCAACGAACATCTGGCAGTTGTACGTTATCATGTTCTTCCTTGGTGTTCTTGAGGCAGCCAATGCATCTTCGTGGAGAATTCTTTTTTTTGGAAGTATATCAAGGGCATTCCTTGGAAAAATTACTGGCGTCTACGATATGTTCTACTCGGTAGGAACGGCACTTTGCTTAGTGCTTGGCGGATATGTTGCCGCAAGCATTGGATACGACAACACCGTTATCGTCGGAGGATTATTTATTATGGTTGGAGGTTTTCTTCCTCTCTTAATCCGCGGATATTTGTCCAAAAATGAGCTTACGGGTACTAAGTAGGAATGCACACTTCACAAAACCCCTCCATTAGTGGAGGGGTTTGTCTTTTGTTTTCTACTGAGGACTCTTAGCTCGTGGCGTCCATGTCCAGGCGTCGATTTCTTCGGGGTCGGTGCCGTTTTGGATGATGTAGGCGCGGTGGTCAGTAAGCTTTTTGCGATACTGCTTGATGAGTTCGTCTGCCTTGGTGCGATCGACAACTCCTGCCTGCACCATTTCTTCCCAAACTTCTATGGCGAGGCTATAGCGGTCGGTGTTGTTGCGGATATGCATGTCGAACGGGGTTGTCGTTGAACCGTTTTCTTCGTAGCCGTGGACTAAGAAGCGTCGTCCACTCCCGTTGCAGGCGTACTCAAAGAGCATTTGCTTGAGTGTTTGTGGGTAGCCATGGAAGTTGAAAAGGACTGGCTTGTCATGCGTGAAATAGTCGTTGAAATCTACATGAGGCATAACACATTCGCCGGAGCCGATACCGAGCGCGTTGAGCGTGATAATGTTCACAAAACGTATGCGTACATTTGGTGTTTCTTGCTTCACAATGTCGAGTGCTGCGAGACCTTCCTTGGTGAGGTAATCGCCGATGGTTGCGATGACAATGTCGGGGCGGTCGTCGGAGGCGAAGTCCCACGTCATAATGCCTGCGTCGACTGCTTTCTGCGCTTCCGCGGGCGTGAGCCAGCGTGGTTCAAGGGTCTTCCCTGCGGTGATGATGTTGATTTCTTGTGTCGACGCGAGACATCGCCGCAGGCACGCGAGCGTTGTGTTGCCGTCGGGTGGGTAGTAAGCATTCACGAAGCAGCCTGGGCGGTTGAGCATGTCGTCGACGAAGCCGGGGTTTTGGTGTGAGAATCCGTTATGGTCTTGTCGCCAGCCGGACGAGGTGAGGATATAGTTGAGCGACGGAACTTTGCCACGCCACGAGACGCTGCGGGCGATTTTCAAAAACTTTGCATATTGGTCAACCATCGAAACGACGATTTGAATGAATGCTTCGTAGGAGGCGAAGATGCCATGGCGCCCCGTGAGTACATAGCCCATGTACATGCCTTGGAGGGTGTGCTCGGAGAGCATTTCCATGACTCTGCCGTTTGGTGCAAGGTCTTTATCCCAACTTTCGCGCTTCCCTACCCATGCACGCGCGGTTTTGGTAAATACATCGTCAAGTTTGTTTGAATAAGTTTCATCAGGAGAAAAGAGACGGAAGTTTTTTGCGTCGTTATTGCGTGCAAAGACTTCGGTGAGGTACGCACCTGCGCGACGCATTGATGATGAGCCTACTGTTCCTGGAACAGTCGCATCTTCGGTGAACGTGGCGATGTCGGGAAGTTCGAGTGGCGTATATGCGGGCGAGCCGCCACGCGCATGTTTACTTGCGCCCATGCGAAGTTCGGCAGGCGGAATTATCGCGCGAATATCTTCGGCGAATGCGCCCTTGGTAAAGAGCTCGGGGAAATTATATGAGCGAAGCCAGGTTTCGAGCGCGCTAAGATGTGCTGGATTTGTTGCTGCTTCTTTTGCAATGACTTGGTGCGACAAATGATTTCCTTCGAGCTTTTCGCCGTCGAGCTCAGCAATACCTGTCCAGCCTTTGGGTGTGCGCAAGATAATCATTGGCCATTTGGGCACTTCTACTACTTGTACTTCGCTACTTCTCGCAGCGTCTTGGATTGCATGAATCTGCACATGCGCCGCCTTAAGCGTTGCTTGCATCACGGCGTATACGTCGCGCGGATCTGACGCATCAACAATGTAGACTGTGTAGCCATAGCCGGTGAAGAGGTGGGCAAGTTCGGTATCGGTCATTCGCCCGTAGATTGTCGGGCCAGAAATTTTGTAGCCGTTCACATGCACAATCGGGAGCACAGCGCCTGAAGTTTTTGGGTCAACGAATTTATTACAGTGCCACGCGGTTGCCGTTGGACCTGTTTCTGCTTCGCCGTCACCGATGAGTACAGCCGTTACGAGGTTGGGGTTATCAAGCACCGTGCCATAAGCGGTTGCGAGCGCATAGCCGAGTTCGCCACCCTCAAGAATAACGCCAGGTGCCTCAGGGTTGCTGTGTGAAGGATACCCATACGGCCAGCTGAAATTTTTACACAAGTGTGCAATACCTTCTGCAGACACCGGAAGGTTTACATCGACATCGCCAAGCGAACCTTCAAGGAAAAGGTTTGCTTGGAGCGCAGGAAATCCATGTCCCGGGCCGAGCACAAACATCATTTCTTGCTCTTTTTCCGTAATGAGCGCGTTGAGTTGTGCATAGGTAAAATTAATCCCCGGGCACGTTCCCCAGTGCCCTAAAAGGCGCGGCTTAATGTCAGTGTGCGCAAGCGGCTTTTCGAGCAGCGTATTGTCGCGCAAATAAATCTGCGCCGCAGCAAGATAGTTCGTCGCACGAACGTACCGTTTGAGAGCATCGATAGTTGTCATGCGCGCAGTATACCACCAAGCGCCAATATCAGTACAAAAAAACCGCGAGCGCTATCTCGTAGTTTTTTTGGAACCTAATCAATGATGAGGAGGTTGGTACCTACCTCATAAAGATCTGAGCTGTCGCCGCCGTCGGTTGCCATTTTATTGGTACCGCCTTCATCGACGTCAACATCGCCATAGGCAATACTTTCAAGGCGGGCGGTAAGCTCAAAGGCAAGCGGAGCATCTGAACATGCGTAGCGATAAATCGGCGTACTTGTCGCGATATCATTCACATCAAAGGTGCTTGCCTGTGACGGATCGAGCGGGAGTGCAGCAAGGGGTGAGCCTCCTGCAATTGCGCTGAAGTTAACAGGAATCCATCCTGTACCATCCACGGCGGTAACATCAGTACCTGCATAGACAACACCTGCAACTGTTGTAGTTGCGGCATCTTGACTGAGATACACAATGCGATTGGTTGGATTTGATGGCGTAAGTGCACATTCTCCAAGCTGTGGATTTGGTGTCACCGTCATATACATCGCAATAGCAGTACGTACTGACGAAAGGTCAGAGAGACGCTGTACGTCGCGGGCGCGACGGAGTGTTTCTACTGGGTTAATAACAATAACGAGTATGGTCGCGAGAATGGCAATAATCGCGATCACAATGAGGAGCTCGAGGAGCGTGAAGCCCTTGGCCGTAGTAGGTGATGATGTTGAACGCATATACATAAATTAATTAATTCTTGCCAGTTCGCGGCAATGCAAAAAGTATACTACACATATCTGAAAATATCTTGTGGACAACACCATATACACTTACTATGCACATCATGTTTTTTCAAAATGGACGTATACTCTCCTTGATGAGTTTCTTTGCGCACCTTATGAAAGATGAACGTATTGCAGCGCTGCACATCGCGGAAGATGCGGTGTCGGTTCTTTCGTTTACTCGCGCATCAAAAGAACTTCCCCATGCACGTATCACGCGCATACCGCTTCCTGAAGGCACAATTGTGAAGGGGCGTGTTGTTGACCTCACCGCACTTACCCGCGCACTTCGCGACCTTCGCATACAAAGTAAGGCATACCACCATGTGATTGTTGCCATCCCGCATCCTGCCATTTTTACCAAAGCAGTCGTGTTCCCGCCATCACTCGATGCCGCTGGCGAAACATCACGCGCGGTCGAAGCCGCAAATCTCGCGCTCGAATGGAACGTCCCTTTTGCACCCGAAACACGCTATGCCGACATCGACATGCTGCAGGAACCTGTGAGGGGCATGCAGATCCACGCCATTCCTATTGAAGACGCAACACCATACCTGAGCGCTGTCATGCGCGCTGGATTCAAACCGGTCGCACTCGAATCCGAACTCGACGCGGTCGCACGCGCGGTAGACCCTGGGCAAAACGTCATCACCACCTTCCCAAGCCACAGCTATGAAAACATGCTTGCTTGTTTCGGTGGATTCGCGATATTCCAAAACACCTACGCGCACGACGCCTTCCCTACTAAAACAGCACGCGCTGCCGAGCAAAAGCGCATCGCAGAATTCGTCGCCGCACGCTTTGGCAAACGCCCTACCGCAAAGCTCTTCGAAAAACTCCCCCTTCTCGACGAAGTCCAAGGCGTCATTGCATCAAGGAACGACACTTCACTTATCCCGCTCCTTGGCGCAGCGCTCCGTGCTCGCCTCCCCCGTAAAAACGACATCGCCGCAAGCCTTCTCCCCGTCGGCACCGAAGAGGCATATGAGTACCAGAAGCTTGAGACATTTATCGGCTCGCTCGGCACACTTACCCTCGTGACCGCACTCATCATTGCGAGTGCTTCCGTTGCTGCATGGTACGGCGTACGCACCGAGCTTGCTACCCTGCCCCAAAGCGATATCTTCACCGAAACCTTCGCAGCCGACGCCACCTTCACTGAGGAGCGTGCCGACTACGAGCGTTGGAGCACGGTTATCGCCACCGTTGGCCCCCTTGCGACCGAAGAAACTTAATTCGCTCGCATGACCACCTTCCTTCGACGCTACGCCATTGCGGGCATTGCACTTCGCGATATAGCTGCAGACGGTGCCACCGTTCGTGTCGCCGGCATGGCACGCAGCCGCACGCACCTCAACGCGTTTCGCGATACACTCAGGGCTGCCCCCGAAGTCGCAGCTGTAGACCTCCCCATCACCGACGCTGAACTTCGTGGCGACATTCCGTTCCAAATGACGATTACGTTCACTCCTCAGGTTTGGAAATCTTGGACGGGCGCACTACAATAAAGTATCTCTATGACACACACTTCATTCCCAAAATCTATCGTCATTCGCATCACGATTCTCGTGCTGCTTCTGTGTGTCATTGTGGGCATTAAGGTGTACGCAACGCGCGATATGAACGCCATACTCCGCGATATTCGCGCGCACTATACGCAAGTTGCAACCATTCGCACAACACGCGACGCATCCGTCTCTCTTCTCTCGTCATTCACCGCAATAAAAGGAAATGAATCCCGCATTCGTGCAGCACTCCCCTCTGCTGACTATATCGTCCCGTTCCGTGACGCGGTCGAGGACGCAGCAACGCGCGTAAGCGCAACCGTGAGCGTAACCTACGGCAACCCCGAAGCGACAACCTTCCTTCTTCCGCCGCGCGAAAACAGCACCTCAAGTGAGCAGGTATATAGCATCGCCACCAGCATTTCCATTGAGGGCGATGCGCGTGCGCTCGAGCAATTCCTCACCGAGCTCGAAGCGCTCCCCTACTACTTCACGCTCCTCGATATGAAAAGCACGAGCGCGCAGCAAGACGGCTGGGAAGCAGGAACACGCACCTCGCTCCGCGGTGTGCTCTACACGATTCACGAAATCTAATAATACTTTCGCCTTATGCACACACACCCTTTCTACACAACGCGCACCTTCTATATCGTCATGACGGCGACATTCGTTTTGGCGCTCGCCATTCTCTTCACCACAACCACCCGCGACCTCCGCGCCGTGATTGAAGACGCCTTCGTTGCAGAAACAAGCGCCGTGCAGGAACTTACCGTTGAGAACGAACACTACCTCGCCCTCAAACAAAAACTGAAGCTTCCCGATGTCGCCCCGAGAGAAGTGGCGGGTGCACTTCCGGCGACATCCACCACCCCTACTGAAGTTGCCGCCACAAGCACGCCGGCACTCGTCCCGAGCGACTACACGCTCGCGGTGCGCAACGGCACGAGCGTGAACGGGCTTGCCGGCAAACTCGCGGATACCCTCCTCACTGCTGGGTTCGCAAAAGCCGTTACCGGCAACGCAACACCGCAAGCCGTCACCGAAATCTACATCAAGGAAGACATCCGCACCGAAGTCTTCGCTCTCCTCAAAACAACCGCCCCAGAACTTCTCGAGGGGGCACAGCTCATGGCAAACAACCCCACCAGCGCCGACATCGTCATCATCCTCGGCAGCAAGTAACAAAAACACTCGCAGGATTCTGCGAGTGTTTTTGTGTGTTAGTTGACCGTGAACGGTGTCATAACGCCCTCAACCATTTCGAATGTTGTTTCGAAGTCAGTTGCTTGTGTGTAGAAGACTACGGCGTAGCTCTTGCCTGCTTCGGTTGCGCGGAAGAGATCAACCTTTGCGGGGTACCTTCCGTCGCTCTGTGAGTAGCGTGATGCGCCGAGAACATTGCCGAGTGCGCCGTCAGTGTAGTCGCGGATGGCAACCCAGCCGTCAGTTGCGGGATACTCAGTAACGGTAACTGCTACTGAGGTACCTGCGGTGACATCGCCAGCTACTGCAACCTTTCCTGCGCCAATAACTGGTGCGGCAGCTGTTGTTGTCGCGTCTGCGGCTGCAACTGCAGCAGCGCTCATGTCGGTTGCGCTTTTTGCAACAGGTGCTGCTTCTTCAGCGGAGAAGACCCACACGAGGAGTCCGCCAATAAGGAGGCCTGCGACGAATGCAACGACGCTCTTCTGATAATCCTGATTTGTAAGTGTGTTCATGTTGGAACTCTATTATCTGTTACTAGTGGTAATGTGCCAAGTATACCACCGTGAATTTCTCATACCCCTTGACAACACCCCACTCTTGCATGTCGATTATGTAATGCTCCCGAGGTAGGGGATGTCGAGCACTTTGTGGGAGTGAGGGATTTTTAGGAGCGGTGTGCCACCGCCGTCCTCTTCATGCCGCTGCGCGCGGAGGCTTGAGGCACGTTCGAGCGGGAGTCCTCCTTGTGCAAACATGAGCGAATCGACGACCGTATTGAGGGTGTCGCGCTTTTTTTGGGCTTCGTCTTCTTTGGTTGTGAAAAGTTTTTCTTGCGTTTCGTGCGCGAGCGCGCCATGGGTGCCGACATACACCGCGCGGTATTTTGTGCTGCGACGGAATATTGCTCGCAACTCTGTTTCGGCAAGGGACATAATCGTGCCAGCATCGTTTGATGGCGCAGGACACTTTACCGTGCGCGTAATAAGCGTATGCACATCGGGAAATGCTTTGTAGCCAATCGTCACGGCGTTTGTACGAGCATGTTGTGCGCGAAGTTTCCGGCAGACCCGCTCGACATTGCGCGAAAATTCGGTAAGAAGCGGTGTGAATTCCATGATTGGCTCGAGAAACGCTTGAATACTACTGACGCTCTGTGTTCCTTCGCGTGTTTCGAGCGCACGCACTGCGGTGCCGCGAAGTTCATACGCAAGCTCGACAAGCGGCTTATTGAAGCGGCGCGCTATTTCTGCTTGTTCGAGAACGAGGAGATTACCGATAGTGACAATCCCCTCTCCTGCAAGTTTCTCCTCAGTACGCCCGCCAATGCCTGGGACGTTACGAAGCGGAACATCATGGAGCACTTCAAGATGTTCTGGCGTCACTATCGTAAGCCCGCGCGGTTTTTTAAACCCTGAAGAGATTTTTGCAATCGTCATCGTTGGACCGACACCAATAGACACCGTGAGTCCAAGCTTTGTGCAAAGCTCCTCCTGAAGCGCTTCCGCAAACGCCCGTACCTCATGCCATGTTGTCACTGCCGAGACGTCCGCGAAGGTCTCGTCTATCGAACCTTCGGAGATATCGGACACATACCGCCGCACGATATTCTTCATACGCTCTGAAAAAAGTTCATACTTGCGATAATCCGAAGCGAGCAGTGCAACCTGCGGAAACTGCCGCCGAAGCTCCGTCTCACTCATCGGCCGCTTCACCCCGAGCGCCTTTGCCTCATACGAAATAGCCGTCACGATACCGCGCTCGCGCCCGACCGCTATCGGCTTCCCGCGCCACTGCATATTCGTCGACTGTTCGCACGACGCAAAAAACGCATCGCCGTCGACATGCATAAAAATTTTATTCGCTGCCATACTTCCGAATACACGCGATTACCTTCCCTTCTATATTGAGTGACTCCTGCGGCACAAGTTTTGGATACGCGTCATTCGCCGCTTCAAGATACTGCTCACCGCGACCATTCTTCCGCAAAAAACGCACCACGTAGTCGCCATCAATTTCTGCCACCACAATATCACCAGCACGCACCGTTCGTGTCCGCTGAGTTAAAAGAAAATCGCCGGGTGCAATCTGCGCATCAAGAAGCGCATCGCCGTCCATGGAGATAAGATACGTCGCATCAGGATCTGCCAAAAGCCACGCCTCGAGCGAACCAACATCACGTCCATCATCAATAGGTGACCCAAATCCTGCCATCGCATGAGTATAGCATCACGCAGAGCATCGCACATCTTTCACATTCTTTGCATTCTATTTTTCAAACAGGTATACTGCGTGCATGGAGAAGGTTGAACAACAGGCGTCGCCCTCGGCGCGCCGTGAGTCTTTTGGCGAAACCGTTCGTTTCGTTGCGACGGCAATTATTGCGATTGTACTCATTCGTACCTTCCTTGCATCACCCTTCATTGTCGAAGGCGCATCGATGGACGCAACCTTCCACAACAGTGACTATCTCATCGTCGACAAACTCTCTTACCGCTTCGTAGAACCGCAGCGTGGTGACATTGTCGTCTTCCGCTATCCGTACAATCCATCGGTCCACCACATCAAGCGCATCATCGGCCTTCCCGGCGACACCGTCTCCGTGCAGAACGGCACCGTCACCATCTCAAATACCCAGTGGAAAAACGGCACCATTGCGGAACCCTATGTCCTCGAGGGTAACAACCTCGCCACAATGAACGATACCCGCACACTCGGCGAAAACGAGTATT
>MFMN01000017.1 GCA_001783515.1 Candidatus Kaiserbacteria bacterium RIFCSPLOWO2_12_FULL_50_10
TGTGGAAGAACTGACGCTCGACGTCGTCGAACATGGTCGTGTTACTCATGAGAGTCTCCTAAAAAACAAAAGGTTGTGGAACGAATCATGAATATTGAACCATTTTATTATATGTATGTCAATACATTGCAACCCTATGCGGTTCGTGCGAAAATAGCGCGAATGCACACGCTCGACGAACTCGTCCAACACTTCCTCCGCTTCCCTGGTATCGGCCCGCGCCAAGCGCGCCGTTTTGCAATGCATCTTTTGACTGAGGATGAATCTACGAATGAATCACTTGCGAATTTAATTCGCTCGCTCAAGACAACCGTGCGCCCCTGCACCGCATGTGGGCGCTATGTTTCGTATCGCACCCGCGAGGAGCTCTGCTCAATTTGTGTGGATACGAACCGCGAACAGTCAACACTTATGGTTGTTGAGCGCGATACCGACGTCACCGCCATCGAACGCGCACGAACTTACAAAGGAAGATATTTTGTTTTTGGCGGCACCGTGCCGCTTCTTGCGGACGAAGGCGCGAGCAAAAAAGTTCGCGCAAGTGCACTTAAGCAATTCGCTCTTGATCATCAAGCGGCGCTGCGGGAAATAATTCTCGCCTTCTCTGCGAACCCGGACGGCGACAACACCGCACGCTACGTGGAGAGTCTCTTACAAGAATTTGTCGAACAAAATCCTGAACTTACCGTCACGCACCTCGGTCGTGGCCTCTCCACCGGGAGCGAGCTTGAATATGCCGACCCCGACACCATTACCTTCGCATTACAAAACAGAAAATAGTAACGGCAACCCCACAGAATTGTCATCCTCGGGGCTCATGAAAATAACGGAGTACCCACAGGGCATAAACTCACGCGTAGTATATTTTCAGAGAACCCGGGGATCCATGGATTAAAGAATTGTTCTCTACCCATGGATCCACGGGTATTTGAAAACAATACTCGGAAAGGCTTCCTCGTTTGTTTTCTGAATCCCGAGGCGACCAAATTTTTAAGGAGCGATAGCGACTATAAAAATGGAAGTACTCTGTGTGGTGATGACAAATATTTGTGTAAAATCTAAAAATGTACTCTCGCTTTATTATCTGCGCTCGCGCACTTGTCATTCTCTTTGCTTGTATTGGCATTGTAACCACTACCATTTTTCTTGCGATGCAATTCGGCTGGCTGAATGTCCGCGGCGGGATTGCGGCGCGAAATGCTTTTTTTGAAAACGCTCGTGCGAGTAGTACACTCGAAAGAAAGCAGCCCGCGGCGACCTCCCCTTGGTATGATACTGACGAGTGGCACACCGTCGCGGCAGGTCTTGAAAAAGACAAATCAGTTATCTTGCATGTCGCAGAAGAAACAGGCGTTTCAGCTCGCCTTATTGCTGCCGTCGCCGTCCCCGAACAGCTTCGTTTTTTTACGGCAAACCGCGAGGTGTTCAAGCGCTATTTTGAACCTTTCAAACTTCTTGGCACCCTTTCGCAGTTTTCGCTTGGCGTGACCGGTATCAAACCAGAGACCGCTGAGCGTATCGAGTCATATGCGAACGACCCTGAAAGCGAATTTTACCCTGGTGAAAAAATTGCTGCGCTTATGCCTCCTAGCGACGACGAGGCTCGCTTCCTCCGCCTTACCGACGAAGACGATCACTACTACCAATACCTCTACACCGCGCTCTTCATCGCAGAAATACAAGCGCAATGGAAAAAAGCCGGGCACGCAGATGTGCTTACCCCCGGCGTTATTACCACCCTATTCAACATAGGCTTCGACCGTTCAAACCCGAATGCCAAACCAGAAGTCGGCGGCGCACCCATCGAGCTCGGCGGAGCGACCTATACCTACGGCGAACTCGGTGCTTCCTTCTACGAATCTACTGAACTCCCTGTCTTTCACTAGCTTCCTATCCGAGGATATAGTAATTCCCTTCTTTTCTAATCATACCTTCACGCACGAGGTTTTGGAGTTGGGTTTTTGTGCGATCTTTTGACGGATCAAGCTTTTGGAGCGGACGCAGCGCTACGCTTTTTTCGGCGAGGGTGCGGAGGATTTTGCCGCGGAGCTCTCGGTCCGAGCCTTTGAATTTTGATTGCACCGTGTGATGTTTTGAGCGGTGGTTTGCATTGCCGACAGTTGCTTTGAGGTGCGTGCCGTAGTCCATGAGTGCGGCATACCAATCGCATGCGCGATTTTTTGGCAGCGCAGCTTCGATAAGCGGCATGAGCTCATTGTCGTGCACTGCGTCACGATGTGGAAAGAAATGGTGGAGGAATACTGTACGGACGTTGGTTTCAATAAGTGGCGTGCCGATATTAAAGGCGAATGCCTGGATTGCACTTGCGGTGTACGGGCCGATGCCGGGAAGCGCGCGGAGTTCCTTGGTATCTTGTGGGAACACGCCGTGCAGCTTCTTAGTGACTTCCTGCGCACAAAGGTGGAGTAGTTTTGCGCGACGATTGTAGCCGAGCCCTTGCCACGCTTTGAGCACGTCTGCGAGCGGTGCCTTCGCAAGTTTCTGCACCGTTGGGAACAGTGTCATAAACTGCGCGTATTTTTCAAGGACGCGCGGCACCTGTGTTTGCTGGAGCATGATTTCTGAAATCCATACATGGTAGGGGTCGTGATTCTTCCGCCAAGGTAAATCGTGTCGCCCCTTTGCACGATAAAACGCCCACACCGTGCGGCGGAGTGCGGCGATTCTTTTTGTGTCGTCTTCGCTAATAGATACGCTTCCCTGTTTCATCATACGTTATCGCGCGTGGACGGATCGGCATAAGGAATGCAGAAATGAGATAGAGCGCAGCAAAGGGGAATACGCCCGTAAGCACAGTCGCAATTGCGAATGCAACACGCAGAACAGTTGCATCAACGCCAAAATATTTGCTGAGCCCAGAGAGTACGCCCGCAAGTATACGGTCGTCCTCTTCGCGGTAGAGCTTCTTTATGTGGTGGTGCTGCGTCATGCGTTTCGGTAGGTATTAACTTTGGCGACAATATCGGCAATTTTCGTGTCAGCTTTTACGAGATACTCTACAGCACCGAGCTTCATGCCGCGCTCTTTGTCTTCTTCTTGCCCGAGGTTTGAAAGGATAATGACGGGGATATTTTTCCATTTTGGACTTCCCTTCATTTGTTCAAGCACTTCAAAACCATTCATGCCGGGCATCATAAGGTCGAGAAGTACGACCGCAGGCAATTTACTTCCTGCTTCGCGAAGCATGGCAAGCGCACTTTCGCCATCGAGAGCGAATTGTGCGGGAATTTCTTCGAAAGCAAACTTCGTTTGATATGCTTTGTTGACGAAGGTGTCGTCTTCAACAACAAGTACCCATGCTGCATTTGTAGTCATACTGGTATGATACGTGAAAATGATTACGGCGCAAGGAGGATAGTGCCGCCAGTTGTTTCGACAGTACCTGCGGGGAACGCTACTGTTTCCGTATAGCTCGCTCCAGTACAATTTTGTGAGGCGCTCTCTGTTGCGCCAACATCGAGGGTATTCCACTCCGTTTGGGCGCACGTCACATTATGCCAGCGGGTGATGTATTCTATCAGTGTTACCGCACCGCTTCTGTCGCTTGAAACCGTTGCGGTTACTTTGAGTGTTGACGGGTCGTCGTGCGCTGCGTCGTAGCTTTCTTCGAGGTTGTGCGTCGCGAAGTCACGGCTTGTTGAGGCGACATGGAATGAGCTGGTGTACGTGTGCGACCCGACCGTGCGCGACTCTACCCCTCCGGCAATAGCCCACGATGAGGATGCCGTGGTAGTCGCATGATACACGCCTGCACGCGAAACGTATGCCAGCGAATGCCAGTCACTCATCGATGCGAGCCGTGCACCCTCGAGCATTTCGCGCGCGAGGCGGTGCGCAACATCCTTCTCTTCTGATGCCGTTGTAGAAGAAAGACTCACAAGGGTCACCTGTGTACCAATCGCAACAAGCGCTGCCATAAACGCAATTGCAAGGAGCACTTCAATGAGGAGCATACCACGCACGGAATTCATACGAGCAGTATACATGAGCACACAAAAAACGGACACTGTCCGTTTTTTGTGTGTTACTCAAGAAATGCTGGCTCTGCCTGCATTGTTTGATACGGCACCGGTGTCCCCGGCACGTCTTGCTCATATCGCTTAAGGATACGGGTAAAGCATTCTTTCCCCTCACCGTGATTCCAATGCGACGACATATCTCCCTGATAGTATGACGGAAGGAAACTTTCTCCGCCAAGATATGCTGCGGTGCTGTCTTTTTGGTACGCATCTGCACCAGAATCGATAGTGCGCTCTGTTTCAAAGGTAGCGCAGAGTTCAAATTCGGCAACGGCTCGCTCCGTGCCGTTCACAATCTCGGCCCCTTCTTTTATCACACGATATTCATACGCTGCTTTTGTGCGTGGGTCTGCGGGAAGTGCGTAGCCACTGACCGCGTCGTGAAGATCGAGGAGCCGCTTTGGCATGATTTTATTCTGCTCGTAGTACGATTGAATCTGCCACTGCATTGACGACAAGTCGGAGAGGCGACGATCATCGAAGCGTTCTGCACGAGCCCCCGCGGGGCCGCCCGTCACCATAAAACCAACAATGACGGCAATAATTACGAGTGCAACGACTTTGAGGAGGTAGAACTTCTTTAAGAGCGCGAGCTTCCCTACCTTCTCCCGGAAGTGAAGCTGATAGTACGCAGCAATACCGCCCGAAACGAGGAGTACAACCGCGAGCTGTATGCCGAAACGAAGGCCTATTTCTCCTGAAATAAAGTTATAAACAAGCACGGCGAGCGTCGAGAGCGCAACGATACCCGAGGTAAGGAGCACCGCACCTGCCATGAATTTTTGAATCCAGGCATCCATGGTCTTCTGACTTTTGCGAAGGATAATCACATAGAGTGGCGCGGTAACGATAAGTACCGAGAGCGCATAGCGAGTCGATTCTATCATTGACTGCTTGCGCCATGCATTATCCACCAAAAGATCAGGAATCCACTTCTCTGCTGCGGTGAAGCCGATTTGTGTCAGCGAAAGTGCCACCGCAGCGAGCGATAAGAAATGAATAACTGCAACGACAGCTTCTGTTGCCGTAAACTTCTTCCCCATCTTCTCGCTCACCGCGCCAGCAATGACAAGCACTACGCCGACAAAGATGGCAACAAACAAGGTTGGGAACATAAATACAAGTAATGACATAATTTCTATATTATTGGATAATGTGTTTACTATACCATATAGCGGAAAAATACTGGATCCCTTCTGGATGACAAAAGTCACGGATATCGATTTAGAAAAACATAGAGTTAAAGCGACGTGTATTTAACTATTCAGTACTATAAAACCATTCATGCTACTTTTGTCATCCAGGAGGGATCCAGGCGTTCAAACAAAAAATCTCCATGTATGGAGACTTTTTGTTTAGCGGGCTACGTATGGGGTGAGTGCCATGTAACGTGCACGCTTGATCGCCTTTGCGAGTGAACGCTGACCTGCTGCAGTGAGCTTGGTGCGGGTACGGCGCAAGATGCGCGCGTGCGTGTTCACATTCTCAGAGAGACGCTGCGTGTCCTTATAGTCGAACATAATGATGTGTGATGAATAATCACCTCAATATTTCTTAGAACGGTATATCCTCGGGTGAGATATCTTCGTCGTAGGCTGGAGCTGCTGCAGGCTTTGTATCTGCAGATGAGCTGGTACCCTGTCCGCCGGCTGGTGCATCGCCATATGACGACCCGCCTGACTTTGGACCGAAACGTACATTTTCTGCAACGATTTCGGTGCGGTAATGCTTTTGGCCGTCCTTTTCCCAGGTGCGGGTTTCGATACGTCCTTCGACAAGCGCGCCAGAGCCTTTCTTGAGCCACTTCGAGATACTTTCAGCCTGTGGACCAAAGACAACGACATTGTGGAATTCTGCCTTCTCTTTCTTGTTGCCTTCGCGGTCCTTGTAGACAAGGTTTGTTGCGAGGCTGAATGAGACGACATTATTACCATTGGGCAATGCGCGAAGCTCAGGGTCACGAGTGAGGTTTCCGTAGAGGAATACTTTATTGAGGTACATATAATTTACGTAGTTAGTTGGTGTCAGTGAGTACTGATGCCGTAAGTATACGTGCATGCATAAACTCTGCAACTGTACAACTACGCAGTTGTGGTTTCGGTTGCTTCCTCTGCAATTTCTGCTGCAGGAGCTTCCGTAGCCTCCGCGACATCAGCGTCTGCATCAGAAGCTTTCGCTTCCTTGCGTGGCTGTGCGTGGTACTTGAAGGGATTTTCAATTTCCTCCTGAGAAAGCTTCACAATGAGTGAGCGGAGTACGTTCGCGTTGTGAGTAAGCTCTTCCTGGAAGCGGGTAAGGCCTTCTGCCTGGATCGTCATACGAACCCAGCCGAAGTACGCACTGTGGAAACGCTTATGTGCGCCATCGATAACTTTATCGATTTCGTACGCGAGTTCAATGCGCTCAGGGAATTCCGAATCAGTGATAGTCGCACCTTCCTTCTCAAGAAGATCGGTGAGACCCTTCACAACATCGGCGACTTCCGTCCCTGCAACCGTCGGAAGAATGTGGAAGGCAAACTCGTAGGTGTGCGCGTCGCGCATCATGTCCTCGTTTGCCTCGATTGCTGTTTTACTTGCCATAATCTATTTTTTATTGATAATAGGAGGTACCATACCACACCGCGGCACTTTTATCAACAAACCACACTCACGAAGTACCCCATGAAAATCCTCACTATCGATGACGATGTCACCATCCAAGAGCTCTTTGTTACGGGGCTTTGCTCGGAAGGCTTCGACCTCACCCAGGCATTTACCGCCAAAGACGGGCTTGAGCATGCCCTCTCGCAAGTGTTTGACTGCATTATCCTCGACAA
Source organism: Candidatus Kaiserbacteria bacterium RIFCSPLOWO2_12_FULL_50_10 (assembly GCA_001783515.1). GTDB lineage: Bacteria > Patescibacteriota > Minisyncoccia > Phycocordibacterales > UBA918 > HO2-49-34. The sequence goes on from MFMN01000017.1 coordinate 6,859, forward strand.
CATGCTCCCGGACATCGCCGGGATTTCGCTCTGCACCATGATTCGTGACAAAAAAATAGACACGCCTATCATTGCGCTCTCCGTACAAACCGCAACCGACCAAAAAGTCGCCTTCTTAAATGCCGGCGCCGACGACTACATGGAAAAACCATTCACCTTTTCCTAGCTTATCGCCCGTATTCACGCAATTACCCGAATGTCGAAAACCCAGTCCCCTGACATTATTACCCACCGCAACGTCACTTACGATATCCGCGGCGGCAAACTTACCGTCGGCGATGCACCTGTCTACCTCACGCACAAAGAGGCAAAACTGCTCGAATATCTTCTTGTGAACCGCGGCGCACTCCTCACGCGCGCAATGATTTTCGAACACGTGTGGAATATGCGCGCCGACCCCTTCAGTAACTCTATCGAAGCCCACGTCCTCGCGCTCCGCAAAAAGCTCGGTTCACCCCGCAATACCACCGACTCCATCATAAAAACCGTCCCCGGCCGCGGCTATATGATTGATTAATAAAAAACCGCATGTGCGGTTTTAGTTTTTCTCTTTGTTTTGGAATTCAGAAATAATT
>MFMN01000018.1 GCA_001783515.1 Candidatus Kaiserbacteria bacterium RIFCSPLOWO2_12_FULL_50_10
GCATAAGATTGGCGTACACCGTACTTACATTGGTATGATTGAACGTGCTGAGAAAAACATAACTATCGGCAATCTGGAGAAAATAGCAAAAGGTTTGGATATATCTTTGTCGAAACTGCTTGATTTCTAGAGTATGAGGGCAAAGGAGCAATGTGCTGAAATTGTTAAAGATCTTGTTGCGTATGGTTTTTTGAATACGCACGAGCATTTACCGTATTGTGAACGGGGTTCCTCATTTCCATTTTTGATAACAAAGTCGCACTGTGATTCTGTGGGAATTACAGTTTTTGAATTACATAGAGGGCTTTTATGGTTGCAGAATCACGGTGTGTTGCGGATAAATACAACATACGGTGATTTCAATTCAGTCGTAAAAGTTAAGAAATACAGGAAATTGAAGAATATTTTTGCAGAAGGGACAAAAATGCATGCTGAGTTTGAAATGGACATGGCGGCATTAACGGAAGGAATAGCTCAAGATCCTGCACTATTTGATATCAATGTTTTAAATATTCACTATTTTATCGAAAGTATAAAGGGCGTAATGCGAAATGTGTACAACTCAGAATTGAAAATACTAACACACGAAGGCATAGATGTTCCTATGAGCAGTCAAGCAAATGCGTTAAATAATGCATGCAGATTGTTGGATTTTATTGCTCGTGAACCACGCGAGACCTACTATATAGGCGAACTTATAGAGCAAGAAGTGCTTGATAGTGACAAATGGAAAACATACTGGGATGCGTGTACTGACATAAAGAAACGTATGGAAAATGCAGGAATACCTGAGTACCTCCTTTTCAGTTCGGGCAAGCAGATGACCATACAGATCAATCCAAAATATCTATAGCCAAACTTTCCGAAACTTTCCGAATGCTCGGTTTGGTATCAAACAACCACAGCCAATGTGGTTGTTTTTATGTCGCACGCATTCTCAAGCAATCTGAAGAATCAACTCATTACCTACTTCAAAGAGCGGTATGGCGTTTTACTGAGTGATGAAGAAGCGAATACGTATCTCTTTGAGTATTCAAAATTTTTTCTGGTGATTGATGCGGGTTGTCGTGCTGACTTGATTAATAGGACACTTAACGAGAAAAGTATATGAGAATCTCAAACCAGAAAATTATAATTTGTGGCAATTATATGGAAATCTACGAGTTCGAAGAAGTCTACGGATATGCTTTTGAAGTCCCGTCATCCGAAGTATGTAGTGTATATGAGATGTCGGACGTTGAGAAAGAAAAGCGTAAAATAGAGAATAGGAAGAAATCACAGCATCGTGCAGGGAACAGAATCAGGCGCCTTGTCGATTCGAATCATGAACGGTGGGTAGATGACGGTGGGCACATTTGTACGCTCTCGTTCCTAACACTTACCTTTGCAGAGAACCTCAGTACGATTGACGTTGCGAATAAGATTTTTAGCAAGTTTGTGAAGCGGTTAAATTACAAGATTTTTAAGAGCAAAAGAAGCGAGCTCGCTTATCTTGCAGTGATAGAGTTTCAGAAACGTGGTGCAGTGCACTATCATTGTGTGATGTTTAACCTTCCTGATAAGGTAATTAAAGAAGAGAGAAAAGAACGGCTCATAGCAAATGTTTGGGGTCATGGTTTTGTTGATATAAAGGAAATCACTGAGACTCGTGCGGTTGCGTATTATCTCACGAACTATCTAAAGAAGAAATATGATGATGAGCGATATGATGGCAAGAAAAAGTATTTTGCAAGTCGAAATTTGCAGAAGCCACTTTTCATACGTAACATGGAGAGAATCCTAGCAATTAGAAAGATATGCGTGGGCACAGAACTTCTGTATGAGAAAACTTTCAAAAGTGAACTGCTCGGAGAATCTATCTATCAAAAATTAAAACTCACACCAGAGCTCAAGGCAAGAATACGAGATGTGCTGAATGTGATACGCTAACTATAATATGCGGTACGTTATTTACTGTAGAAAATCAACTGAATCAGAGGATAGACAAGTTCTTTCTATTGAAGCGCAAGAACGTGAACTTTTTGAGATTGCACAAAAGAACGGCTTGGAAGTTGTGAATGTTTTCAAGGAGAGTAAATCTGCAAAAGATGTGGGGCGTCCTGTGTTTGCAGAATTGCTTACCTACATTCGCAAAGGTAATGCAGATGCGATACTTACTTGGAAAATCGACCGTCTCGCACGCAACCTTATTGATGGTGGTGCAATTATCGATATGCTTCAGAGAAGTGTTATCCAGGAAATTCGTACGTACGATAAAATATGTGTGCCGAGTGATAACGTGCTCATGCTTGCGGTTGAGTTTGGTATGGCAAACCAATACGTTCGGGATTTGAGTGCTAATGTGAAGCGTGGGAATAGGCAAAAATTGGAGCGCGGCGGCTGGACAGGCCGCGCTCCTTTTGGCTATTTGAATGACAGGGCAAATAATACAATCATTATTGATCCCGTTCGTGCACCATACATAAAAAGGGCGTATGAGTACTACGCAAGCGGAGAATATTCAACAAGAACGCTCGCCGAAAAACTCTATCAGGAAGGATTACGCTCGGTTGGTGGCAAGAAAATATTCAAGAGTTCAGTGCAGAGAATAATTACTAATCCTTTTTACATGGGGGTGATGCGGAGATATGAAAAATTATATCCAGGCAACCATGAGCCGATCGTTTCCAAACAGCTCTTTGATAGTGTCGCAGAAGTTCTTAATGAAAGCGTACGTCCGAAAACAAAAACACACCTCTTTCCGCTTCGTGGTGCTATGACGTGTCATGTCTGTGGTTGTATGATTACGGCAAGTCTTAAGAAAGGGCATCATTACTACTACTGCACAAATGGACGAGGAAGGTGCGAACAGCACAAAAGTTATACTCGTGAAAAAGTTCTGTATACAAAAGTCGCAAGTATTCTGCATGATATCTCGTTTGATACGGAACTCATTGAGATAGTATATGAGGCTGCTCTAGAGCGTCTAGGGCGCACTGAGGCAGTGCAGAATGATATTTATGCCACACTCCGCACGCAACTCACTTCGCTCACACAGAAAGAAGATAGATTACTCAATACATACCTTGAAGGGCAGATCCCCATAGATATCTACAAGAAGAAACTGCAAGAAATTCAAAACGAACGCACGCTCATTGAAAAAGAAATAGAAACAGGAGCAAAACCACATGATCCATATGCAACTTTGGAACTTACAAAAAAAGTATTTCTAACCAGCAATATAGCCATGAAATCGTTTCTTGAAGGTGATGACGTGCAAAAATCAGAAATCGTCAAAACACTACTTGGGAACCTTTCTTTGAAAGACAAAGATATCGCAGAATATCAGCTTAAAATGCCGTATGCACTACTGAAAAAAGTACCACATTGTGATACTTTTTCTACATTGTCCGCCCACTAGGACTCGAACCTAGGACCACAGAGGTATAAGCTCTGCGCTCTACCAACTGAGCTATAGGCGGAAAACGTGACGTCTATGTCACTTTGCGGAGGCGGAGAGATTCGAACTCTCGAACGAGTTGCCCCGTTGCCACCTTTCCAAGGTGGTGCACTAGACCGCTATGCGACGCCACCATCGGTAGAGCATACCAAGACATGCAAAAAAGTGCAAAAAAAATCTATGTTCTAATTTTGACTCTCGCCCATGTTGCATATAATAAGCGCAATGGAAACACTGGTTGGAATTTGGGTTGCACTTATGGAGGGGACGATAGGATTCTATCGTAACAATCTTTTTGATATTGTCGGTATTGTCGCGCTTACCTTTGGGGCGCGGATTATCTTTGCTGCCTTAACGAATCGCACGGTAAGGCGCATTATTGTGCGCGGCGAAGGCATGACCGCAAAAGAAGAGCGGCAGCGCGAAGATACGCTTATTCGTATCATTGCAACAACAGGAGACGTGCTTATCTGGCTTGTCGCGCTCATGTTCATTGTGCATTCGTTCGGCGTGTCGATTGCGCCGATTATTACCGCCACAGGAATCATCGGCGTCGCCTTTGGTTTTGGTGCACAGTATCTTGTGCGTGACGTTATTTCTGGCCTCTTTATGATTCTCGAAAATCAGTATCGTGTCGGCGACATTGTGTGTTTTGACGACACCTGCGGAAAAGTTACCGACGTGTCGCTGCGCAAAACAACCTTGCGTGATCTCGAAGGGGCTGTCCATCACGTGCCGCACGGTTCTATCACCCGTGTCGCCAATAAGTCGCAAGAATTCTCCCGCATCATGGTTGATGTGGCAATTGCTTACGACACCGACCTTGACCACGTCGAGCGTGTCGTGAATGAAGTCGGCAAGGAGCTTGCACAGGACCCGCAGTGGAGTGGACTCTTTCGGTCAGATCCAAAATATCTTCGTATCCACGAGTTTGCTGACTCCGCAATGGTTATTCGTGTTCTCGGCGAGACTGAGCCGGGTGACCAGTTTGTACTCAAGGGTGAACTGCGCAAACGTCTCAAACAAGCGTTTGACAAAGAGGGGATCAAGATTCCTTTCCCACAGCGTGTCATTCACACGGCGTAAAATGCTCAAAATTGGCGAATTTGTATCTGCTTCAGTCGCTTGCTTCTCACCGTACTGTTCGTACGGCTCCCACACTCACTCCCTCCAGCAGGCACAACTTCACTCAATTTTGAACGTTTTACTATGGTTGTACAGAACGTCTTTTGGGGTTCGTGCGGCATTAGGCGCCTTTAATAATTTTGAAAGGAAACACACCTTCTTCATACGGGATTGCAAATCCTGCAGCGCCAGGGTGTCCGCCGCCGCCAAATTGCTCGGCAATTTTTGAACAGTCAACAGAAGTGTCTGAGCGGAGCGAGCATTTCCAGATACCGTCATCGAGGCGATACGACATGGCGATAGGTGGATAGAGCTCGTACACTTTATGAAGACCGTGCGAGACTTCCGAAATAGGGAAGCACATGTTGACAGCAGGAATCTCCCGCCCTGCAAGCTCGATGGTGTGCACGCTTTCCATAGCAACCTCGAGCACCTTGTCGCGGTAGGTCATGAGAAGTTTACCTTTCTCGATAGCCTGTTCGAAGAGCGTTACATCATCAATTTCGCGGCGCATGTTCTCGTATGATTCAAAGGTAAGCGGAAGTGCGTGAAGGTACGCAATGACTTCTTCGGCGTAGGGAAGGGTCATCTTGAAGATATCTGATTCAGAAATGTATTCGACGAATTTTGGTACCGGCTCTTGCGGGAAGAAATACTGCCAGGCAAGATATGCGCCGGAGTGATCAAGACGAAATACGTACTCTTTGAGTTTCGGCACCCACGCCTCTGCGGTTTTGTGGTGGTCAATACAGACGAGTCGTCGCGCACGCTGCTCGAGCTCAAGAAGAAGCGGTTCGGTGTAGGAGAAGTCAATAACATAGACTTCACGACCGTCAATATCCTCGGGGAGATGCTGCCCGTACTTTGCGGGAAGGTAGGTGGCACTGCTGCCGAACTTTTTCCACGCAGCCCATGCGCCGCCAAAACCGTCGTAGCAATTGGCGTGATAGATGACGACAATATCTGTCTCGATAGGTGGGTAGGTGTGATGTGACATGTGCGTATCATATCACAAAAAAAGCCAGCTAGTATAGTCGGCGTTTCTCTTAAAATGCATGTTACCGCCCCTTTTTGTCGCACGGCGCGCAAAGACCACGGACGACGACGTCACGTATTTTTGCGAATCCTTTCGGCCTCGGCATTGCAATAGGGGAGACTTCTTCGCAGCTGTCGCACACAAAATGGTCATGCTCATGGCTCTTTTTTACGAGCTCATACGCACTTGTGCGTTGATTTATCACAATCTTTCGCACGGACCCCTCCTTCACAAACTGCTCAAGATTACGGAACAGTGTCGACTGATCAGCCGCAGGAATTTTCTTCCCAAGCTCGGCGAGCGTCATGGTGTGCGCCTTCTTGAGGACCTCAAGAATATGTTCTCCCCACGTGTTTGTTCTCATAGCGCTTCGCTTAAAAGATAATTCTGCAAGTAGTTTGCATAATACTTAGAAATCTGAGAAACGCAAGCACAAAAAATCGCAGAGAAATCTGCGATCATTATTATCTTTCAAACGAGTGAGTGTCGTAGCCGAGCCGTAACGAAGTGTAGGTTTGGCTATGGCCGAAAGAGAACGGAAAGAAGCGAAGCGTCATTTCAGGAGGGTGTCGACGATGCCGTACTTCTTCGCCTCATCTGCGTTCATCCAGTAGTCGCGGTCAGAATCCTTTTCAACATCGGCGTATGACTTGCCGGTATTTTTCGAGAGAATTTTGGTGAGCGTCTCCTTGGTACGAAGGATGTGCTGTGCGGTAATCGCAATGTCAGAGGCTTGTCCTTCTGCGCCGCCGAGTACTTGGTGAATCATAACTTCCGCATTCGGAAGAATGCGTCGCTTGCCAGGAGCGCCTCCCGAAAGGAGTACGGAACCCATGGATGCTGCGATGCCGATACAGGTCGTGGTGACGTCCGGCTTTACGTGGTTCATGGTGTCGAGAATCGCAAGTCCGGCACTCACTGAGCCGCCAGGAGAGTTGATGTAGAGGTGAATGTCCTTCTTTGGGTCTTCGGCCTCAAGGAAGAGAAGTTGGGCAACAATAAGATTCGCCATATCGTCATGAATAGGACCGGTCACGAAAATGATACGTTCCTTGAGGAGTCGTGAGAAAATATCGTATGCGCGCTCGCCCATAGGGCCTTTCTCGACCACCATCGGGACGAGGTTATTGTTGATTACTGATTTCATGCTAGCAGGGTACCATATCTCCTTGAAAATTCAACAATATATGGTATGGTAGCGCCATAGTACCTGATACGGCACGGCTAGCCTCTTTGTTGAAAGTCATCAAAGAAACCCTGCTGCAGAAAGGTGCGCAATACAAACATGTCAAACATCATGAACTCCGTTGTTATTTCACCTGTTGAAATGACCGCACGCAAGGAGCTTGGGCTCCGCGCAGGTGACACCGTGAAGGTGCACCAGAAAATCCAGGACAAGGGCAAGACTCGTATCCAGATTTTTGAAGGGCTCGTACTTGCTCGTAAGCATGGCGATGAGGCTGGCGCAACCTTCACGGTACGTAAGTCTGTTGATGGCATTGGTGTTGAGAAGATTTATCCTCTCTACTCACCAAACATCGACAAGATTGAGATTACGAAGCGTTCAGCTATTCGTCGCTCAAAGCTCTACTACATCCGCGAAAAGGTTGCTCGCGAAATCAAGCGTGCAATGCGCCGCATGCGCCTCGTGTCTATTGCGACCGAGTCAGAAGCAGCGGTTGCAGTCCGCAAGGAAGCAGAAGCTGCAGACATTGCAAAGCAGGCTGCCGATGCTGCAGCCGCAAAGGCAGCTGCAGAAGCACCAGCAGCAAGCGAAGAAACTACAACTACAGAGTAGTTCTCACAAAAAATCGAGCACAAGCTCGATTTTTTTATTTGGAAACACGTCCTTTAGTTGCAGTCAGTGCACACCATAGGAACTTTCTTAGTGAATGAGTACTTACCTGCGCCTGTTGCAACAAGTGCTGCCGATGCGAGCATAAGTGCAAATGCGTACTCGTAGCCACCCTGCTGGAGGCTGAAGCCCATATCCCAGTGTACGGTAACTACGGCAACCGCCATGGTAATAGTGAGGAGGATGCCCGCATATCGAACAAAGAGTCCGAGAATAAGCGCGATACCACCAAGGAATTCAGTGTAGCTCGCGACATAGAACCAGAATGCATTGAATCCAAGAGATTCGAAGAAGGGAATCATTCCCTCTGCGCCCTGGATTTTTGCCCATCCGTGATAGATGAAGACAATACCGAGCGCAAGACGAAGGAGGAGGATTCCCGCGTCAGGATTATTAAGTTTGTGCACAAGTGCATGAATTTTTTCCATAGACAACAAATTATATATAAACTACCCGAAGGCTTCGTAAAAGTATACACCGCATAGTTTACAAAGTGAAGCGATGTACCTCACTAGTTTTCTTGAGGAATACGAATGTCCGTAAGAAAACGAAAGGCGCCGAGGGTGACCTCGAATATCTGGAGGTCCTTTTGCATAATATCGCCATTTGCGTCAAAGGTGATGGGTCCAAAAACGCCAGGGAAGTTTTTGAGACTGCGAACAGTCTTCACGACAGCATCTTTGTCGTCACCGGCTCGCTTAACTGCATGTAAAACGATACGAACGGCATCGTAGGCACTTGCGTCGGCGGCGATCGGGTCACGTCCGTATTCTGCACGATAGGCAGTAATAAAGTGTTCCGCTGCTTCGCCGTCGGTCGCTTTGACGGTGGAGCCGATATTCGTAACGTAGAGATTTTTATTCGCGCTGGTCACTCGTTCGAGAAATTCAGGTTGATATAAGATGTCTGGTCCCACAATGATACCCGTGTAGTTGTGTTCCGCGAGCGCGCGAAGGAGCGTGACGTGTCCGTCGCGTACTGCACCAGTAATAAAGAGTGCGTCTGGATTTTTTGCAAGGACATCCGCTGCGAGTTCAGTGCCGTCTTGCTCGGTATCGCCAAAGAAGCGGCGTGTCACAACGGTAAGGTTATTTTCTTGCGCGAAGCCTTCGACCTGATCAGCAATCCCTACACCGTACGTACTGGCGTCGTCGGTTACATAGAGAGTATGTGCCTCTTTTGCGCGAAGCAGTTCGACAATCGCCCGACCTTGGTACGTGTCGTCAGCAACCATGCGGAAGAAGGTGGGGTTGCCTGTCGGTGCATAGATACCAGGCTCGTTTTCAGCAAAACCAGGACGGGTAAGTCCGGGGTAGGTGGTGGAAAGACCGATATGAAGAATACCGGCTGTACTAAGGATAGGCATAGATACTTGTGCTGCACCACTATTAAGCGGACCGATATAGGCGACCACCGAGGTGTCGTCGACAGCGCGCCGCGCATTCAGTGCCTCCTTTTCAGCGCTCCATTGCCCTGTGGACGAACCCGTTTCAGCGCTATTGCTCACAAGGCGGAGCTCAATGGTATAGGCGCCTGCTCTATAGTTTGCTTCTTTCAGAGCAAGCCGTACTGCATCATGGGTACTGTGCAGCGTGCTGCTGAATTCTGCGGTGGTGCTATAGAGAATGGTGAGCTTCTTTGGATTTGTTGCGTCCGTAAATGAGGCGTTTTCCTCTCCCGACACAATGTTCTGTCGCGCGAGGCCGACAAGAAACAAAATTACCGCAAGAACTGCACAAAGAAGTGTCGCGAGGTATCCTCGAAAATGATTTCGTTGCAAACGAGAAAGGGTGTCGTCCATGAGGAATAAAGTATACCCCAAGTACGCAAAATAGTTGGTGTGGATGTTCAAGGAGAGGACTTGACCCAGAATCACGGCTACTTTTTTCGTGCTGCGCACTTAAAAGTAGGCTCGCGTTCTAGGTCGGGCACTCGCTGTTTTTCTTCCCTTGAGGTCAGAAAAACATGCTCCGTGCCTTCAAATCCTCAAGGAGGCAAAGCAGTTTGCCTCCTTCCTGGGCATCAAGAAAACAAAAACCGAGCAAAGCTCGGTTAAGTTTTCTAGGGTGCCCAGGAGAGGACTTGAACCTCCACGCCTTTCGGCACTACCACCTCAAGGTAGCTTGTCTACCAATTTCAACACCTGGGCAGATGTCGTTGTAAGACGTTGGTGCAGTATACACAATATTACTGCTTTTTCAAGCAATACAGAACTAGCTCGACAGCTCCGCTGTTTGTGCCGGGAGCGGGACTCGAACCCGCACGGACGTAATTGCCCCTGACATTTTAAGTGTCATATGTCTACCATTCCATCATCCCGACGATGCAGGCATGATAGCACAAAACGGTTGGATAATCACGCCGTTTATGATAAAGTGACGAAACGTCTCGGTGGCGAAGTGGTAACGCTGTGGATTGCAAATCCTCCATGCGCGGGTTCGATTCCCGCCCGGGACTCATAGAAATATAAAATCGCACGTCTGTGCGATTTTATATGTTCTCGCTTCTTACGGCGCGGTATAGTACACTACGCGCATGAAGAAAATCATTGTCTACACTGATGGCGGATCGCGAGGGAATCCTGGACCGTCGGGTCTTGGCGTCTATATTACCGACGCACACAACAACATGCTTGCGGAGGTTTCGAAGTATCTCGGCATTGGCACCAACAACAGGGCAGAGTACGAGGCGGTACTTGTTGCCCTTGAGACACTCCATGCAATGTTTCCGGACGAAACCAAGCAGCTCGCTGTTGAGGTTCGTCTCGATAGCCAGCTCGTACAAAGACAGATGGATGGTATCTATAAAGTGAAGTCGCCCGAGCTTCGCGTCCAGTTTGAGAACATAAAGAAACTTCAAGCTGAACATTTTCCGCATCTTACATTTCAGCACGTATACCGAGAGTTTAACAAAGACGCGGATCGGCTTGCGAATGATGCAATGGACAGGAAGGTCTAGCGCACGAAATGCCCACAGAGGCATTTTGTTTTGTGCTACTGCAGAACTGTGAAATAATGTGCCGAATCGTTTCATGTCAGTACACAATTTTTATGCACTTGTCGCAGGGTGGCTGCTCGGGATCATGTTTGGAACAAGTGACATTGTTTCATATTCAAGAATGCCGTTTCTAGTTATATTTTCTGCGATATTTTTGATACTCCTTGCCTACGCGCTACCGAGACTGCGCCTAAGCATTCTGTTTCTATCGGCTGTCTGTATACTTGGCTTTTTCTATGCAAGTGCAACCGTCAACCATTTTGATACTGTGGCGCGTTTCACTGAGGCTGTAGAACGGGAAGGGGTCGCTGTGCAGGTCGTCCCGTTAGAAAGCTTGCGCACCCGTGTGGTCATTCGCGACACGGTGTGGGGGGCGTCAGTGCGGGCACATCTTACGGACACATCGCTTCATGTTGGTGATCTTGTGCGCTATAGCGCAACCCTCAGGGAGCCGACGGCGTTCCTCACGGATACCGGACGCGTTTTTGCCTATGCGGAATATTCACGTGCGCGCAATATACTTTTTGAGACGAGCGATTTGACGTATGTCCTTGTGGGAACGGACACCTATTATGCGCTCGTGCGTACCCTCTATGATTTTCGTGACGATATCGCTGCAGTGATCGAGCGCTCAGTGCCGCTCCCCGAGGCAGGGCTTGCACAGGCAATGCTGCTTGGTATCGGGGGGACTCTTGACGAAAATGAGAATCGTGTCTTTCGAGAAGTCGGGCTCGTGCATATTGTCGTGCTCTCAGGCTTTCATGTGATGGCAATTTTTGGAGTGATGGTCATTCTTGCGGGGTTTGTCTTTCCGTACCGTACCAGGTTTGCGGTGGCGCTCCTTGCGACGATACTTTTTAGTATCATGGTTGGACTCACCCCAACGGTTGTGCGTGCGGTTATTATGGCGACGTGTGTAGCGCTTGCGTATATGCTCGGACGGGGGAGAGCACCGCTGCGGGCGCTTGCGGTAGCTGCCTGCATCATCACCTTTGCCGCACCCTATGCATTACTGTATGACGCAGGTTTCCAGTTTTCATTCCTTGCGACCTTTGCTATTGTTGCGGTGGTGCCGATTGTGTCACTGTTCCTTCGTGCGGTGCCAACAACGTTCGGGTTTCGTGGAATTGTGGCTGCTACTATCTCAGTCGAACTCATTTTGACACCGCTTATTTCATGGTCAATGGGAACCTTTCCACTCATCGGCATACTTGCAAATGTGGCCGTGCTTCCCGTGGTGCCGTTTGCAATGCTTTCCTCACTTCTTCTATGGGTAGGATCGCTTGGGGATGCTTCCGCAGTATCATTTCTTGCGAGCCTCACTACCGCGCTGCACGGCTATATTATTGCGGTTGCGCACATTATGCATGCGCTCCCGTACGCCTACTTTACGATTGCCTCATTCTCGCTTTCGGTACTCGGATGCGTCTATGGTGTCATTGGCGCATGCATTGTGTATCTCGGCCATCGTCGATACGGCATGCCGGTCAAACAAAAGAGTGTCCTGAATGGACACGATGTTTCGCATTGGAGGATAGAAACGATTGCCGCCGTGCGTGAACGGCTCATGCAAAAAGCACCCGAAGGTGCTTTGGAGGAAGTTGTTACGGAAGACGTTTCTCGATGACGTCCCAGTTAAGATTTGTAAAGAATGCGTCAACGTACTCAAGTTTTTGTGCAGGTACCCTGTCAACCATATAGGCATGCTCCCAGAGGTCGAGCGCGAGGATGACGGGAAGTCCTGCGAGATTGCCAAGCTCGTGGTCGGCAACGAACGTGGTGTGGAGCGTATCCAGAACCTTGTCATAGGTGATAACAACCCAACCAATACCACGTGTACCGGCGACAGTTTTTATGTGCGCCGTGAACGCATCAACCGATCCGTACTTTTTCGTGGCGTGCTGCGCAAGGCGTGAGGTGGTGCTCAGTTCCTTGGCGCCGTTCTCAAATTGCTCAAAGTAATATTCGTGCAAGCGCATGCCGCAGAACTCAAAGGCAAAGCGTCGGCGGAGTTCGGCTTCAGCGTACGCGTCGAGCGGCGCAGAACCATCGCGACTTGCAGCAAGCAAGGTGGCGATTTTGTTGGTATGCGCCACGTAGCCTTCATAGAGCTTGAGGTGCACAGCAACCTGCTCGGGCGAGATGCCGCTAAGGGCGGGGAGGGCAAATGTTTTTGCGGTGTAGGTCATAGTAGAGTTTAATGTATACTTGGTAATTCATGAAGAAGCATAGCACGGGACTCCTTTTTGCGCGAGGCGCAGCACTTCTCTTCGCGGCGCTTTGCGTGGCGCTCGTTGTTTCGTATGCTTCCACGAAGCAGACTGAGTCGACATGTTCGACAGCGCAAATATGTGTAGCGTTTCTCGATATGGGGCAGGGCGACGCTATCTATATCCGCTCGCCAAGTGGGAAGAGTATGCTTGTTGATGGCGGGCGCGACGCCAGTGTGCTGCGTCAACTTGATATGGTCGTGCCGAGAGAGGACTCCTCACTCACGTATGTTGTCGCGACACACCCTGACCTAGATCATATTGGTGGACTCACCGCTGTTGTCGACCACTATCGTCCACAGGAATTTCTGACCATCAAAAGTGAGAAGAGCACGGGTGCAACAGAGCAGCTCGACGCCATGATTATTGACAAAAATGTGAATCGTGTTGTTTTGCAATCAGGCGATGTCTACGATTTAGGTGCGGGTGTGCTGGTTTCGGTGCTGTATCCTTTTCAAGACATCGAGGCAGAGGATTCGAATGAGGAATCAATCGTGCTTATGGTGACCTATGGTGAGAGTCGATTTCTTTTGACGGGAGATGCACCAATGCTTGTCGAACATATGCTCGTGCGCACGTATGGCGACACGCTCCGTGCTGATGTTTTGAAGGCGGGGCATCATGGCTCAAAAACATCCTCGAGCGCGTACTTTCTTGCGGCAGTAGACCCAGCCGTCACAGTCATTTCTGCGGGAAAAGATAACTCGTATGGTCATCCGCATGAACCCGTGATTGCTGCGCTCCTTGGTGCCGGCACGCAGATACTGAGCACTATAGAGAACAGCACAATTATCACAGAGTCAGACGGACAAAAAATCACCGTCCGAAGACGATGATTTTATGCTCAGAACGAGAACCTTCAAAATGAGATGAAGTTGTGTTGGCTGGAGGGGGTTTTTAGTCGGAAACGTACAGGGGTACGGTGGAGATTAAAAATTTCCCGAAGCCAATACAAATTCGCTCATTTTGGAGGTTCTTAGACGAGGCCTGCTTTTTTTAGAGTCGCAAACGCACCGTTTTTAGCGATAGTTCGCATGCCTGCTGCGGAAACCGTGAGAGAAACGTTCGAACCAAGTTCCGGCACGAAAATGCTCTTCTTCTGAAGGTTTGGAGAACGACGAGTCTTGCCTGACGGGTTGTACTGTGTCGCACGAGTGCGGTTTGAGTAGCGTCCGCCGACCTGAGTCGACTTACCAGTGATATCACATACTTTAGCCATAGTGGCGCTACTCTAGCATATACGTTGAAAAAAGCAAGGGAAAATGCTATGCTCCGCACATAATTAAGCAATAAAAAATATGCAAAAGAAACCACATCAAGAACGTACATTCGTTATCCTTAAGCCAGACACCGTCCAGCGTTCACTTATGGGTGAAGTTGTTGCTCGCTTCGAGCGCGTTGGCCTTAAGTTTGTTGGCATGAAGATGATTGTGCCTCGTGAGGAGCAGCTTCTTAAACACTACAATAAGGATGATGCATGGTTCTTGAAGAAGGGGACTCGCATTGTCGCAGACCTCGAGGCTGCAGGACTTCCGGTGACAAAAGAGCCAATTGAATACGGTCGCGATATCATCAATACCATCGTGCATTACATGACGGCAGCGCCTGTCCTTGCGCTCGTTATCGAAGGCAATCAGTCAGTCGCTGTTGTGACGAAGCTTGTAGGCACCACCGAGCCGGCGACCTCAGACGTTGGTACTATCCGTGGCGACTTCACTCTCGATTCGTATGGTCACTCATCATATGAGAACCGTGCGGTACGTAACCTCGTGCACTGCTCAGAATCACCTGAAGAAGCAGAGCGCGAAATCGCTATCTGGTTCGAAGAGGCAGAGCTTATGCAATATACGACAGCTCAAGAGAGGATCATGTACGACGTCGACCTCGACGGAAAGTCCGAGTAGGACTTCCAAAATTGGCGAACTTCTTCGTTGCGCTCCGTAAAATAACACTCACCGTATGTTTATATACGACTCGCATTATTTTACGAAGCGCGCCTCGAATTTCATCCAATTTTGAAAATCCTACCGTGTTCTACTGGATTTTATTCAGAGAAAACAAGATGTGGCTATCCACATCTTGTTTTTTTGAGAGTCGTGTATACTCTTGCATATGTCATACAACTCCTCTTCGGTGCGAGGTTTTACCCTCATTGAACTCATGGTGGTTATTACCATCATTGGGCTTCTTGCGTCATCGGTGCTTGTTGCACTTGGTAATGCTCGTGCAAAGGCTCGCGATGCGCGTCGTACGGCAGACATTCGTCAGGTTATGACCGCGCTTGAATTGTATGCGAATGATAATACGAATGGATATCCGCAATGTTCGGGTGGTAGCAGTTGCGATCTTGATACTCTCACCACGTTGGTTCCTGGATATATTGATAAATTGCCAAGTGATCCAGTTGCCGCGAACACCTATACCTATTGGGATGACAGTGATACAGCGGCACCTTTTGATGGATATGCAATTCAGATCAAATACGAACGAGCTCTTAGTGCTCCAAATGCAGTTTGCTATAAATCTGCAAACGCAACTTCAACAGCAGTCACAGGAGATCCTTGTCCATAACAAACAAAAAACGCTTCGGCGTTTTTTGTTTGCGGGGAGGTGGCGTATAGTGTAGGTATGTATACGACACGAGGCTTTACGCTTATTGAGCTCATGGTGGTGATTACCATCATTGCGCTTTTGGCGTCAGGCGTTTTGACGGCGCTTGCGGCAGCACGAGCCAAAGCGCGCGATGCAAGACGGACTGACGACATCGCGGCACTTATGACAGGGATTGAGCTCTACCATAATGACAACGTACATGGGTATCCATCGCCCGCAGGATGCACCGAGTCTGCGTGTAGTATTACTACGCTCGCGCCGTATTTAGTGCCAAAGTATCTTGAAAAACTTCCCGTCGATCCGCGCTCGAGTGTGTATCATGACTATCAGTATATTGTGAATGGTGAGCGGGATTCATATGGGCTTCTTTTGAAATACGAACGATTCCTCCCCACGAATGACACATTCTGTAAGCGCGGCTCAAACGTGAGCGCGAGTTGGTTTAGTACTACATATCCCACTTGTCCGTAATGAAAAACAAATAACCAAAAACATCTGTCATCCTCGGGGCTTATGAAAATAACGAAGCGTTAGCGTAGTATATTTTCA
>MFMN01000019.1 GCA_001783515.1 Candidatus Kaiserbacteria bacterium RIFCSPLOWO2_12_FULL_50_10
ATGTTTGTTGTCGAACTTGAGACTTCAGCAAGTGAACGTGTGCCATAGTCGATATCGTCAGGAAGGTTGAGGGCGAGGAGTGAGTTCATTTCGATAGTTCCTGTGCTTGCAGCTTGGAGGCCTGCGACGTCACTGACGGTGACATACGCTGACCAGTTGTCGCTTTCGTAGATTGATGAGCTGTCGGTGCCGTCTATCCAGTAGGCGAGAGGTACTTCGCAGTTGTAGGAGATCTCCGTGTCGTCGCCGTCTGTGTAGGTAGTGGCGCAGGTATTCACGGTGTAGCAGTCGTTTTTGTCGGCAGTACAAGTGTTTCCCTTGCTGGTGCGGAAGAAGACAAGAGAAAGGGTTGACGAGGCGATGTCGTTTTCTCCGTTGAGGTCGGTGATTTGACCGTTTATGTGGATGGTGCGGTCGGTGCCTATATTTGGGAGGATGCCGCTGGTGGTTAAATCGTCGGCGCCGTATGCGCTTGTCGAGAAGCGGATGGTGTCTACCGTTGGTGCGGTGTTTTGAATTTCTGCAGATGTTGAAACATCAGCGGCTCCGGTGTAGCGGAGGACGATGCTTATGATGAGGATGAAGGCGAGCGTGATGAGGGCTAGTGTGGTTCGAAGGACCAGGTTGTTTTCTTTCATATGCGAACAGTATATATCGAGGTGTGTGAAATAGAAAATGTTATGCTGTGGATAACCAGGACACAGAAAAACACTCGAGTGGAGTGTTTTCAATGGTTACCCTATTTTTAGTTTGCCAAAGTATGGTTGCAATACTTCAGGAATTTTGATGGTGCCGTCGGCCTGCTGGAAGTTTTCGATGAGCGAGACGAGGATGCGCGGTGTCGGCACTGCAGTACAGTTGAGCGAGTGTGCGTAGCGGAGCGTTCCTTGCACGTCACGGTAGCGGATGTTAAAGCGACGGGTTTGGAAGTCGTGGAAATACGACGCAGATGAAATCTCGCGATACTTTTCTTCGCCAGGCACCCAGAGTTCGATGTCGTACTTTTTGACCTGACCGAGTCCGAGGTCGCCACCGCAGTTGAGCACGGTGCGATACGGAATGCCAAGCGACTCAATGAATTCTTCGGTGTTGCGATTAATCCATTCGTGCCACTTCACACTCTCGGCGTGTGAGGCTTCGCAGAGCATAACTTGTTCGAGCTTGTAGAATTCGTGCACACGAATAAGTCCTTTGACGTCCTTGCTGTATGAACCTGCTTCGCGGCGGAAGCATGGTGAGAAGCCGAGCATTTTAATCGGGAACTCGGTTTGGTCGATGATATCGTCGGCATAGTAACCCATGAGCGAAACTTCGGCGGTGCCGATGAGATAGTCGTCGTCTTGAGTCTTGTAGATGTCGTCGACGTCGTTCGGGAGATGCCCTGTACCGTAAAGGTTGGGCGTACGCACAATCGCAGGCGGGAGGACCGGCATGAAGCCGCGCTTCGTGAAGAACGCATTGGCGTAATTCCAGATTGCCCACGAGAGCATCGCGCCGTCTCCTTTGAGGTAGTAGCCACGGAAGCCGTGCACCTTAGAGCCACGATCGAAGTCGACCATATTGTGCTGCTTCATAAGTTCGACATGGTCTTTTGAGGCAAAGGCAAACGGCTGCGCTTCACCCCAAGTGTGGACTTCGACGTTTTCCGCGTCGGATTTTCCATCGGGGACCGACATATCGGGAATCTGCGGCACTTGGAGCATAAGCTTCTGCCACGCCTTCATTGTCTCGCGAAGTTTTTCTTCAAGCGCTTGCACGTCTTCCTTCACTGATTTCATCGAATCAATGAGCGCCTGGCGCTTTGTGGAATCTTGCTCCTGTGCGATTGCTGTTGACGCCTGATTCTGCTGCGCACGCTTGCCTTCGAGCTCCGACAAAATCGCGCGACGTGCGTCGTCGTGTGCAATGAGGTCGTCAAGATCAAGCGTGACGTGTTTTTTTGCTGCGCCTGCTTTGACGAGCTCGAGATTGTCCCGAATAAATGAAATGTCTAACATAGGGTTCTTATACCATTATTCTGTCGTGTTTTCTAGATGCGCAAATACCTAGAAATTGCTACTGCACTAGAGATAACGCCGAGGCCGATGCCGCTTCCCATCAAGATAAGGAAGATGCGGCCAAAGTCCTCTAGGTAATACCGGAAGACATTCAGTCCAAAGAAAGCATCTGTTGAGGGGCCGAGATAGTACGCGATAGGATACAGGAGGATGAGGGTGAGAATACCTGCTGCAATGCCGTAGAGTGCCCCTTGGACCACGAACGGCCCACGAATAAAGGTGTTCGAGGCACCGACAAGACGCATCACGGAAACCTCTTCACGCGCCGTGTAGATGGCGAGACGAATAGTGTTGAAGGTAATGAGAATCGTCACAAAGACGAGTGTCATTACGATAATCTGCGTAATCTTATCGATAACGGAAACAATAGTGGTAAGGCGATCGATTGCTGATTTGTTTTGGTTGAAGTTGATGCGGTCAATAATTGTCGTTTCTGCTTGTTCTGACGTTTCTGTCACGAACTGCACAATGCCTTCATATTGCGAGGGGTCGTGCGCGGTCACGGAAAGTGAGGCGCCGAGCGGGTTGTCGCCGAGTTCTTCGAGCGCACGAATCGTAAGTTCGTCTGCTTGGTGACGATCGCGGAACTGCGCAAGCGCCTCATCGCGTGAGAGATAGGTGACACCTTTTACGTCCGAAAGCGATTCAACTTGTCGGCGGAATGCAAGAATAGCTTCCTCAGTCGCATCGACGGTGAAGTAAATATTTACGTCAACTTTGCTTTTGAGCGTGACGAGCGTGTGGTCAAGGAGCGCGTTAAACACGAGCGATCCGCCAATAACAAGCAGCGTGATCGTCATCACGTAAATTGCGGAAAAGGATACATACGCACTCCGGACGAATCCAACCGAGCCAGTACGCATGATGCGTTTGAGTGAAGTTAACATGTTAGTTTCTTAGATATTAGTTGCTTAGTTGCTCAGATGAACAAAATCTCCCGCGAACGTATCTCCTTTAAAAATGGATGCAGTTGCGTCGGCTGGAGGGAGCGAGTGACGGAGACGTACCCAATGTACGGCGGAGAAACGAGCGACTGAAGCCGATGCAAATGCGCCAGTTTTAAAGGAGATACTTTCCGTGTCGGTCGTCTCGGATAATTCTCCCCCCATCCATCGTAATCACCCGCTTTTCAAGGATATCGATGACTCCTTTATTGTGCGTTGTGAGAATCACCGTTGTGCCAAGGTCGTTGATCTTTTTGAGAATCTGTACGACTTCGTAGGTTGCTATCGGGTCGAGGTTGCCCGTTGGTTCGTCGGCAATGATAATGTCCGGCTGGTTGACGAGGGCGCGCGCAATAGCGACACGCTGCTTTTCTCCACCCGAGAGTTCGCTCGGAAAGTGATGCATCTTATCCGAGAGATCCACAAGCTCGAGCGCCTGCGGAACGCTCATGGCGATTTCGTCGTCATCGCGACTGTTTGCTTCCATGGCAAACGCGACGTTTTCAAAGGCGGTTTTGTTTGCAAGGAGTTTGAAGTCTTGAAAAATAGTGCCAATTTTGCGACGGAACGACGGGAGCTTTGCGCGTGAGATTTTATGAATATCTTGCGATTCATAGAAAATAGCACCCTCGGTTGGTTTGTCCTCAGCAATGAGCATTTTGAGGAGGGTTGTCTTTCCGGCGCCTGAGTGTCCCACGATGGAGACAAACTCTTTTGGCGCAATCTGGAACGACACGCGATCAAGCGCAACGGTCTCATTTTTTCCGTAGTATTTGGAAACGTTCTCAAAGTAAAGCATATGCAAGCCCTATGGTACCACGGCTTAGCGCGCGTGTGCAAGGAAAAAGAAACTGCGTTCTTTTTTACGCAGTTTGCTTCATGTGTTCGATTTCTTGGCGAATTTCGGGGAGTTCGTAGAGGTAGATTTCTATGGGGCGCCACATGGCAACCCAGCCGATAATCACGAGGCTTTCGCCCATAATGTTCGTGATAAAGAGGTGGAGGAGCGTGAGGAGCTGTCCAACAGTAAGGCATAGCATCAAAAAGATAATGCCGCGAGCAAGATATTTGCGCGCAACAATTTTGCGGCGACGATACTTTTCATGAAGTGACTCGAGGGTTGGCTGATGGTGTTCAGATGGCATGCGGCAAGTGTACCATGCCTACGAAACAATGACGACGAACTCGCCTCGAATTGTTGAAGGATTATTTTTGTAGTGATCACGAACTTCTTCGGGAGTTCCTTGAATAACTTCCTCGTGGAGTTTGGTGAGTTCGCGCGCGACGGTGACAGTGCGGTCTACGCTTAGGTGCTGGGCGAGAGATTCGAGGGTTTTCTCGATGCGATGGACGGATTCGTAGAACATATGCGGAATCTCTGCGTCGTCTGCGATTGCCTTAAAGAAGGTTTCTCTTCCCTTTTTGTGCGGCACAAAACCACGGAACGCAAACTGATTTCCTTCGATGCCCGCGATAGAGAAGGCGGTCGTGATCGCGCTAACGCCAGGAATTGCTTCAATAGGAAGATGGGCTTCGCGGGCTTTTTTTACGAGAAGAACCCCCGGGTCAGAAATACATGGCGTGCCTGCATCGGAAACAAGTGCAATCTTCTTCCCTGCGGCGATGTCTTCGAGGACCATGTCGTGCGTTTTTTCTGAAGCGTGCGCATCGTAGCGCTTCTGCGGTGTCGCAATACCGTATTTCGCTAGCAAAACACCTGTCACGCGAGTGTCTTCCGCCAAGATATAATCAACCTCACTCAAAATCCGTACCGCACGGTAGGTGATGTCTTCGAGGTTGCCGATTGGTGTGGCGACTATGTAGAGTTTTCCGTTGTTCATAAGTTTTTTGACAGGCTCCTGGATCCCTCCTGGATGACAAAAGTAACAGGTAGTGTTTTAGATCGATTGTTTCGTTAAATCCACGTGGAGTTAACTATGTAGTAATCCAAAACACCACTCGTTACTTTTGTCATCCAGGCGGGATCCAGTTTTTAAGCAAATAATTGTGCGGTGAGCTTCGGGATGTCGCCTGCGCCCATGATGAGGATGACGGAGTCTCCACTCGTGGAGACTTTCAGTGCTTCGGCGATGTCTTCGAGCGAGGCGTATGCGATGACTTTTTTGTGGCCGCGCTCGCGTGCTCTTTCGGCGAGTTTTTCGCTTGAGGTGCCGTAGACATTTTCTTCGCGTGCGGCATATGCGGGGGCGAGATACACTTCATCAGCTTCATCAAGCGCTTCGGCAAAATCCTCAAAGAGCTCGTGGAGGCGCGAATAGGTGTGTGGCTGGAAGGCGAGCAAAATACGTTTGCCGGGATATTTTTCGCGTGCGCCGCGAACGGTCGCGCGGATTTCTGTGGGGTGATGACCGTAGTCGTCATACACAGGTGCGCCGCGAAGTTCTCCTTTATATTCGAAGCGTCGCCACGTGCCTGCGAAATTGCTGAGCGCCTTCCGCGCGACCCCGTCCTTCACTCCAATAAAGTCAGCCGCCGCGCGCGCCGCCGCGCTATTGAGCGCATTATGCATCCCTGGAACCTGGAGCGTAAGGAGCGGATCAACATACGCATGGTAATCAATCACCTTTGCGGAAACACCCGCAAGAACGGGCGCAAGATTCACATCGCGCGCTGCACAAATAATCGCCCCTTCCGCAGGCACGCAAAGTGCCAAGGTGCGAAACGCATCCTGCACATCGGCAAGATTTTTATAGTAATCAACATGCTCGTATTCGAGATTTGTAATCACAAGGACGTCAGGCTCGAGCGTCAAGAAGTCGCGCTTGTACTCGCACGCCTCGACAATAAAGTACTTACTCTTCCCTGCGCGATAATTCGTCTTTGTCGATGCGCGAAGAGAACCAACAATCGCTGTGGGGTCAAAACCTGCTGCTTCGGCGATATCGATAAGCATTGCGGTTGTTGTCGTCTTGCCGTGTGAGCCCGCAATCGCAATGAGATAATACTGATTCGCCACAAGTCCTAGCGCTTCAAAATAGTTAATACACACAACCCCTCGCTCACGGGCTGATTCTAACTCTATATTGTCCTGCGCCATTGCTTCGGTATACACCACAAGATCAACATCACTCGCAATATTATCAGATGAGTGTGCGCCATAAAAAGTTACCCCTTCTAAAGTAAGCATACCCGTCAAGATAGTCGGCGTACGATCGGAGCCACTCACTTTTTTGCCTTCATGCAAAAAAAGTCGCGCAAGTCCCGACATACCAATACCGCCCACGCCGATAAAATGCGCGTGCTGTATCTTCTGCATATCAATACCTTTCATACCAACGGTTATACCACACCTCGCACACAAAAACACGGGCGTGCCGTGCTATGCAGAGAGGTGCTTTCCGACAAGCGCAACAAACTGGTCATTGCGATCGTATTCGTTGACGAAGAGTCCGAATGATGCAAACGCGGGCGAGAGCACCATAATGTCGCCGCTTGATGCCTCGCGAAGCGCGACATCCACTGCTTCGTCTAGACTTTGCACGGTAAGGTGTCGCACCTCACTTGCTGCAGCGCGATAGTCTGCATGCGCATCGGTGCCCGTCCCCGGAAGCCAGACAGCAACTTTTACGAACTTCTCGATGGTTGCAAAAAGTTCTTTCGTGTCGAGCTTTTTATCGGCACCGCCAAGAATCAGTACAATGTCGCGACGTGATTCGTCGCCGAGCGCGCGCAATGCTGCGATTGTTGCGTCGGGCGTTGTAGCGTTGTTGTCGTTATAGATAAGGACGTTTTCTTTTGTCACACCAAGTCGTTCGAGGCGCCCTGGCACACCTTTGAACGAGGCAATGTGCGCGGCAATTTCTTCATGCTCGAGCCCCACTGCGCGCAGTGCCTCGTACGCAAGCGCGGCGTTCATACGATTGTGTTCGCCAAGAAGCGGCACCATCACGTCGTCGGGCAAGGTCGACGCATCGGCGAGGACCACGTCTTGATCGAGCTGGTACCCGTGCTCCTTCGCGTGCGCCTGTGCGAGCTTCAGTACGTCGGGTGTTGTTACGAAGGTATCGCTAGCATGCTGATAGCGAAAAATATTTGCCTTGTCGTGAAAATATGACGCACGGTCGTCTTTGTAATAGTTGAGGTGGTCATCGAGGAAGGTGGTAAAAACGGCGATATTCGGGCTGCGCTTTGACTCGCCAAAACCCTGAAGCTGCCACGAGTCGAGCTCCATCACCATGACGGCATCTTCCTGCACCTCTTTCAAAAGCTGTAGGTTCGAGACGCCGCGCACGTTGCCACCAAGGAGTACCACACCGCCTTCGGTCGCTTCCTGAAGAACGTGATGAATGAGATACGCGGTTGTTGATTTGCCGCGCGTGCCCGTCACCGCGATGATAGGGATACCTGAAAGTTCTGCAAAAAGCTCCGCGCTCATTGCGACGCGAATGCCCTTATCCTCCGCATGAAGAATAAATGGTGAGTCAAGCGGCACTCCGGCGGCTTTGAGTATCATGTCGCGCCCTTCGAAGTCTTCGAGACGATGTTCGCCGAGACGGAGCTCTATGTTTTTGAAACCTGCAAGTTTCGCCACTGACTCAGCAAGCTGCTCCTCTGTTTTGAGATCGGTCACGATAAGCTCTGCGCCACACTCAGCGAGAAACTGCACGTCGCCGATGCCACGACCCAAGAGCCCAAGCCCCATAACGGTAATCTTTTTGCCCGCAAACGCAGCGCGATATGCTTCGTGTATCATGTTTATTATATACCACACGCGGGAGGCAAAACAAAACCAGGTCGAAACCTGGTTTTTGGAATTTCTCCTTGGAGATTGTTATTTGACTCCGGCAGCTTCGGCTTCAGCCGCCTCATCTTCCTCGAAGATATCGTCAATGACAGCGCCGTTAACAATGATATGCCCCTGTCCCGTAACATCGTAGACAACGGGAAACCATCCTGCTGGCTCGCCAACAAACTGGAGGTCGTACAGAGGTTTTCCCGTTGCGTTGTCCCAGCCCACCCAGACATACGCATAGCGGTTGACGGACTTCACATAAATCGGCTTGCCACTTGCCGCATGAAGTGCAAGCGTTAATGTTTTGATTCCCATAGAAACCCCCTTACAAATGAACAAATGAACGAGTTCGCACTATACAATATATTTCTTATTGTTGCAATGCTTTGACTTGCGAGGCATGTTCTGCTATAGTCTCGCCATTATGGCACAGGACAAACTTATTCGACTCGTCGCGAAAGGTGACAAGGACGGTACCGGCAAGGGACATACTTACTATGTTCACAAGAACAGAAAGACACTCGCACAGATGAAGTTCGCGTTCCGCAAGTACAATCCCTTCACTCGTAAACATGAGGTCTATTCTGAGAAAAAGAAGTAATCTTCTCTCTGATGCAAAAATACACCGCACGAATGCGGTGTATTTTTCTGTTAGGACATTAGTGTGATGCCAATTACCGCACCCGCAAGGGCGACGCGATACCAAATGAATGGGTAGAGCGTATGCGAGCGAACGAAATTGAGTAGGAAGCGGATAACGAAGAGCCCCGTAAGGAACGATGCGAGTCCGCCGAGCACGAAGACGTTCCAGTCTATCGCTACGTCACCACCTGCGGCATCTGCAATTTTTAAGATGCCGCCGCCGAGGATAATCGGGAGCGCAAGGAGGAACGAGAAGCGCGCGGCATCAGGACGTGACATGCCCAGCATCATGCCCGCGCCGATAGTCGCACCCGAACGCGAGAACCCCGGAAAAAGTGCGAGCACCTGCGCGCAGCCGATGAGGATGCCGCGCCAGATGGTAAGCTTTTGTGGGCGAAGAACTTTGGTGCGATGTTCCGCCCATGCAAGATACGCAGAGCCCGCAAGGAGTACGCCCGCAATCATAAGAGGCTCTCGGAATGTTGTGGCAATAATATCTTCGAGAAGGACACCCGCAATCGCGGCAGGAATAGTCGCAAATATAAGTGCACGCAAAAGCACCGCGTCACGTCTATCGACAGGCAATCCGCCGAGCATGCGAAACACCGTAAAGATAAGCCGCTTGATATCCGCACGGAAATACACCACGACCGCGAGCGCGGTTGCAATATGGAGTGCAATGTCAAACGTAAACGCAGTCTCATTCACCGCACCGTCTGCGGCATGCAAGAGCGCAAGATGCCCCGACGACGACACCGGGAGAAACTCGGTGAGTCCTTGCGCAATGCCATAAAATATTGCCTGTAGCTCAGTCATGGTGCGCAGTATACCGCACTCGTGCTACACTTGCTACTATGGAACCTACATCACACGAATCGAATCAAGACGCTTCAGCGCCCGCACCAAAGCGCGCGAGCCTCGCACTGCCTATCGCCATTGTTATAGCAGGTATTGCTATTGCCGCTGCAATTCTCTCATCGAACGGCGTCTTTGCAAATCTATTTGGTGGCGACCTCCCTCAGTTTGCACCTACTGAAATTTCTATCGCACCCTTCGACCCGGCAACCGACCACATCATCGGCAACCCGAATGCGCCAGTTATTCTCATTGAATACTCCGACTTCGATTGCCCGTACTGCCAAATCTTCCACAGCAGCATGAAGCAACTTATGGCAGAACATGGCGCGGCAGGTAACGTCGCATGGGTCTACCGAAGCCTGCCGATTATTACCGAAAACTCACCGACGATTTCGTATGCCGCAGAATGTGTCGCAGAAATTGGTGGCAACGATGTATTTTGGAAATTTGCTGACGACATCTTTTCGCGAACGCACGGCACCCATTTCGACATCGCAACACTTACTGAAAAAGTGAAGGCGACCGGCGTCAACATGACCGCCTACACGAACTGCATGACGGGCGACACGCACAAGGCGCGCATGCAAGCACTCATGGATAACGTGCTCGCACTCGGCGTGAATGGCACGCCCGCAACCTTCGCGATTGTCAAAGGCAAAACCTACCCTATCGAAGGCGGCGCGCTCCCCTACGCGCAGCTCACGAACGCCCTTGCAAAAATTATTGACGAAGCAAAGAAATAGTCCACAGAAAATCCGCATGTGCGGATTTTTTCTTATTCCTGTACGTTCTCTTGCGTTTGGTACGTAGTAAATTGCAAAAGGGCACTAATGAACCGCGGCACATTCGGCGAGGCTGCTTCAAAATTACAAGAAGCATCAGCCTGCGTACTATCACCACTATATCGCGCTGCGCATGCTTTGTTGTGTACGATTGCTTGCGCGTGCGTCACTGCGTAATATCCAAGAAATGTGGCGGCACAAAGCGCGAGAAGCATGCTCATGACGGCAAGCGCGCGAAGAAACGTCTGTAGTGTCGTTGCTGTCATACTTATTTCTCAAGCGCAAGCGGATCATCGATTCGCTTAAAATGAAGTGCGTCGAACGTGCGCTCTTCGCATGTAAAGGACGCATCCGCTTTCAAAGCCGCGACAAGCTCGTGAAAGGCAGCAACCTCCGCGTCAGGAACTTTAAACCATTTCTTTGAGCCGTTCGCATCGTAGCGTGCAAGAAGTTCTCCGTCCCAGATACTCACGCGCGACAGTGTGGTCGTAAGCTCCGCAACCCGGACCCGTGGACCATTGAGATAATACCGCACGATAATTTCACCCTCTTGCTTCGTACAAATCTTCACCGTACCGGCAAGCGGCGTGCCAATGTCTTCCTTTCCTGCCTGCTCTTGTTCGCGAACCGCCTCAATTGCCTGCACACCTTCGAGCCGCCGCTGCTCTGGCGCATAGGAAAAGAAATACCACAGCACGACCGCGAGCACCGCAAAAAAAGAGAAGGTGCCAGCAATCACGAGTGTCAGCGCACTTCCCTTTTCGTTGTTCTTTTGCATACCACTATCGTAGCACATCATCTGAAAAAATTATCGATACGGTATCAGAAGTGGGTCGAGGGGTGGGGTGTCGAAGAATGCGCCCGTGACTATTTCTTTGGCGACGCGGATGATTTCTGTTTTGAGGGTGTCAATATCGTCTTGGGTGATAGCGAATGTATACTCAGTTATTTCTTGCGCTCGCTCTTTGCGTTCGACAAAGGAGAGGGTGAATGCTTTAGGGAGCGGCATGTCGGGGTAGTGGAGCTGTATGAGAAGCGCGTAGAAGACGAGCTGGCGATGGTAGCCGCCGTCGGAGTTTTGGGTGTTGCCAAGGATTTCATTTTCGGACTTTGGCTTTCCTGTTTTGTAGTCGAGTACACGAACGATGTTGCCTTCTGCGTCATAGTCGACACGGTCGAGATTACCGGTAAGTTTTATTTCAGGAAGGCTTTCATCGCCAGTCCTCAAAATGGTAGAAATGGAAAGTTCAGGACGGCTGGTGACGCCGATCGTTGCCTTGAGGTGGTCGAGGTACGGCAAGAGAGCTTCGAAGGCTCGCTCATGGAGGCGCGGATATTCCTCCTTCGTAATCGGCATTTTTTCGAGTGCACGCTTCAAGATCTGCGAGACTTCGCTTTCTGTTGGCCACTCGCCGCTCGCGTGCGCCTGCACCGCATGTTCAAGGACTGCATGCACCGCTTCACCAAAAAGGAGTGACGTGCCGCGAGGTTCAGGGATTTTGAGAAGGTTGCGGTAAAAGTAGTACCACGGATCCTTCAAGTAATTATTAAGGTGTGTCACCGAGAAGCCGCGCTTGAGGAAGAGTTCTCGCACAAGCTGCGGGTCAATACGAAGTCCTTGCGGAGGAGTACCAAAAAGTTTTGCGGGGTCAAAGTTTTCATGGAGCTCACTTGTGGTAATCGGCAAAAGTTTTTCGGCATCTATCTGCCCGAGGAAGCGCGATGGATCAAGGAGCTTCCCTTCGCGGTTGGTGCGCGAATGCGAGAGGTGGAGCATTCTTTTTGCACGCGTCATCGCCACATACAAGAGACGCCTTTCATCGTCTTCGCCATCGAGTTCTTCGGAAGATTCCTGCACGTCAAACGGCAGTTTGAACAGGTCACGAGACGCCGGCTTACCCCATGCTTTGTCATGTACATGCGGGATAATCACAACCTCAAACTCCAAACCTTTCGATTTATGCGCCGTCATGACCTGCACCGCATCAGCGTCATTGCCAATAAACGGCGCGACGAGCGGCAAGCCATGCTCGCGACGATATGCAAATTGCTGCACCACCGCCGAGAGTGTTGCGGTGTGGTCACGCACCACCATCGCTTCGATGTCGTCATAAATACGGCGCAGGACACGCACACTTTCTGCGGGGTCATTCTTTACCACATGTGCGAGGAAGCCTGATTCGGTAATAAGATACTCAACCACATGATGCGGTGCATCGGTCACTTCACGCTTTCGCGCTTCCGTAAAGAGCATTGCAATACGCATGATTTTTTCAGGCTCTTCAATATGGAGTTCACGAAGCGCCGCTTCATCAACCATGAGGGTTGCGAGTGGCTTTGCCCATGTCTGCCCTGCAAAAAGTCGCACGAGGTCGCTTGTTGGAATGCCCCAGTATCCCGCATGCAGCACTTCGTAGAGTGCGCGAGCATCATCAGCTTTAACGGTAGCACGCATGAGCGCTTCCACCGCATGCATAATCGGATGCTCGAGAATATCGCTTTCTGCCGATGGTCGCACGGCAATCGAATGCCGACGAAGCAGGCCCGCGTAGTGTTCGACTTCGCTATTTTTGCGTGCAATGATGGCGATTTCTGCAGGTGCAGTTCCTGCTTTCAGTGCATCTTGCACACGTTCAAGCACCCATTCATCTTCTATGTCTTCGTGGTCAAATTCTCGCGCATCGCTTGCACCGTCACTCAGTCCGCCGGCAGCGATGAGCGGTACGCGAAGTTTCGCAAGGATTGCATCATCAGTCTCCACGAGCGAATGTGCCGCATCGATAATGGTTTGTGTTGAGCGATAATTTTCCGTGAGCGAAATTTCTTTGGTGCCCGTAAAATGCTTTGCAAAGAACAGGAAGTTTTGGAGCGACGCACCTTGAAAACGGTAAATCGCCTGCTTTTCATCACCCACCACAAAGATATTTGGCGACTCATGGTAGCCAGCGAGGAGTTCGAGGATTTTGTTTTGACTTTGGTTGACGTCTTGATGTTCGTCGGCAAGGAGGTACTGATATGTTTCTTGTAGGTCGCGGAGCATATCCTCATCACTCGAAAGCGCGCGCACTGTTTCGACAATCATGTCTTCAAAGTCGTAGAGCCGTTTTTCATCCAGCACTGCTTGGTAGAGCTTATACGCATGAAGAAGCTCGCGAAGTTTTGAAACTCTTTTCACCGCATCACGATACTCGCCACGCTCTTTGCCTTTATGCGCACCCTTCTCATGGAATTGTGGAATGTCATCGAGCTCGCTTTCAAGATGTGCGATGCGCTCGGAAAAAATATCCGGCGTGATGTATTCTTTTTTAAGGTTTGCAATCGCTGACGGAATCTTTTTTACGTAATACAAAGGGTCACCGTGTGGACGAAGGAGTTTAAACTGCCCTCCGTTAATGATGTCTTCCATAATCGACACCTTCTCAATATCACTCGCTGGCCGCCCACCAATAATCCGCGGATACGCATCAGGGTACTTGTGAATACAATCGCCCGCAAACGAGTGGAATGTATGCACGGGCACATGGTACGCCGCTTCGCCAATGTAGCGAGAAAGCCTCTCGCGCATTGCGTGCGCGCCCGCGTCGGTAAATGTAAGCGCAAGAATATTCTCCGGCTTGGTATCGGTGAGACGCAAAATATTCGCAATGCGCAGCGCAAGTATCTGTGTCTTCCCCGTCCCCGGCCCGGCAATCACCATCACCGGCCCCTCAACCGTATCAACAGCCTCTTTCTGCGCGGCATTAAGCTTCCCATACGCGGCAAGAAACGCATCTTCCGCACCACTCTTTTTCTGTGTCATGCCTACACTATACCACGAAAAAACACTCTTTTCCGAGAGTGTTTTTTAGAGGGATTACGAGAAGGCAACCTCAACATCTTTATTTTTTTCTGTATCTACAACACCCCCCTTATAGTCCATGTATAGTATCGGAATAAACTGAGGGGAATCATCCATTATCCCCATTCTGTCTTCCTTATATAGCTCTGCCCTATTCTGGGTTAGGTACTCCCGAGCCATACTAACAAACTTACTGTCAGTCTTTACAGGAAAAACTGCAGTGATATTTTTGTTTGTTGTGATTAATATATCGCTTTTATTTCTATCTATGATATCGGTTACATACTTGAGCGTTTCAAGCGTAAAGCCTGCCCCGTCAATCCATTCAGCAGAATAGACAAAATCCCATCCACCTCCGTCATTTCGAACAAGTAAAACGAGTACTGTTTCTCCATTCTTATCTTTGGATATTTCTTTTAAAACTCTTTCAAATATTTCTTTCATATAATTATTTCTTTGAGAGGTAATTTGCAATAATTTTTACTGAATTCAAGACAGCTTCAGCTTCGTCTTTTGTAACCTTACTTGAATTATATCTCATGGTTGGACTCCATTGGAGAATGTAGTTAAATTCATCCTTGTGCGCAACCATCAAATTACTATACATTCCCGCAAGAACTGAGAGATCTTTAATGCTGTGCCCTATAAAATTTTTAAATTGTTCTGATGTGTATTTTGCCGCTTGTCCGTCAGTCTTTATCTCAAAGGGAGGATACTCGCTCCAATCTAACCTCTTTGCAATGTGCCTTTTTAATAAAAGCTCGATAACATATCCAGCATTGTAGACCGCCCCTGCATACCTATTGTTTGCAAGAAGAATCTTTGCATCTTCCCATTTACTAACCGCGAGTGTATAGAGATCGTTTATTTCGACTGGAACAATCTTTGCCATTGCAAATATACTACCATACTCGTCATGTATCTACTAGACAGTAAAAGCGCCTATGGGCGCTTTTACTAGAGTGAAAAACTGGTGAGGGAGTAGAGGTCATCGTCGGTGTAGCCTTTGTTTTGTGGCTTTTCTTCTTCTTTTGTTGGTTCGGGGACTGGTTCTGACACCGGTGCGACAACAGCTTGCCCCGCAGGCTCTGCAAGATGTTGCTCGAGCGGCTCTGCGAATGCGTGGTCGCTTGGGTCGTCGACTTCGAGTGCTTGTGCTTGCGGGATTACTTCGTCGTCAGGCGTCATGCGTACTGCTTCTCCAGTATCTTCCATGAATGCGGGCGCGGTCGGCACGGAAATTTCTTCTTCCATTGCTTGTGCTGTAACCGCAGGACCGTCGGACATTTCTGGGTTCTGTGCAAACTCTTGCGCAACTTCAGCGACCTCAACGCCCGT
>MFMN01000020.1 GCA_001783515.1 Candidatus Kaiserbacteria bacterium RIFCSPLOWO2_12_FULL_50_10
AAACACCGCACCAACCGTCGACACCATCCGCTTCGCAACAAGCGCATACGGCACCGACGATTTAACCACCAGCGGCATTCTGCCAGATATAGGCACCGATCGCACCATCCACATAAACGGTCAAATCACCGACCTTAACGGAGAAAACGACATCGCCTCGTCAACCCTTTCTCTTGTCTTCTTCCGCACCAGCAAGGGAAACACCTGTACCGCCGACAAAAACGACTGCTACATAGTAAATACCTGCGCCACCACCTACACTGATGGCGACGACACCCAAATCACCTACAACTGCGAAGTACCCCTCGCCTACTGGATAGACGGCACTGACAGCTCTTCAATCTACGAAAGCGACAACTGGTCAGCATACGTCACCGTCAGTGATGTCGCAGGTCTCTCAGCTGCAAGCACAGGAACCATCGAAATGAACTCCCTTCTTGCCCTCAACCTTCCTGACGACATCGACTATGGAACTCGTTCACTTGGCTACCTTTCAACAACCACAGCTGATGTTACGACGCCACTTGTTCAAAAGGGTAACACAAAGGCAGATGTGCAGCTTTCTGGAGCGTCTATGGCTTGTAGTGCGCTTGGTACACTTGCTACCACTACACAAGCGTGGGCGCTTACTGATGTGGGGCATGCATCGTCGACAGTGCTTACCGACACTCTTGCTTCCGCAAAAAGAAACATTAATCCCCGCACCGACGACGCAAATGAGCTCTCTGCAAACCTTTACTGGAACATCGCGATTCCTGCAACCGGCGTCAAGGGAACATGTACCGGCAGCAATACGATTGCCATCATTGCAAAACTGAGAGCCGGTATTGAGTGGACCTCTCGCACCAGCGCTGCAAGCCTACGATGGGACGGTATCACCTATGGAAACGGCCTCTTCGTTGCAGTTGCCTGGTCAGGTCTTGGCAACCGTGTCATGACCTCACCCGACGGCATCGCCTGGACAATTCAGGCTAGTGCCGCGGATAATAACTGGCGCTCAGTCACCTACGGCAACGGACTCTTTGTTGCAGTAGCACAAACAGGCGTCGGCAATGGTGTTATGACCTCACCTGACGGCATCATCTGGACAACTCAGACTAGCGCTGCAGACAATCGTTGGAACTCAGTCACCTACGGCAACGGACTCTTTGTTGCAGTATCTGATGACGGCGCGGGCAATCGTGTCATGACCTCACCCGACGGCGAAACCTGGACGTCTCAGACTAGCGCCGCAGATAACAGCTGGAACTCAGTCACGTACGGCAACGGCCTCTTTGTTGCAGTTTCTTTCGATGGTACCGGGAATCGTGTCATGACTTCACCCGATGGCGAAACCTGGACGTCTCAGACTAGCGCCGCAGATAACAGCTGGAGCTCAGTCACCTACGGCAACGGCCTCTTTGTTGCAGTTGCCTGGTCAGGTCTCGGTAATCGCGTTATGACTTCACCCGACGGCATCACTTGGACATCTCGCACAAGCGCTGTGGACAACACATGGAATGCTGTCACGTACGGGGACGGACTCTTCGTGGCGGTTTCTCAGACAGGAACCGGTAACCGGGTTATGACCTCATCGAACGGCATCACTTGGACATCTCGCACAAGTGCTGCAGACAACAGTTGGACTGACGTTATCTATGGCAATGATCGCTTCGTTGCCGTGTCACTCACTGGTGCCGGCAACCGCGTTATGACTTCAGACTAAGCGTCTGATATAACAAAAATCCCTTCGGGGATTTTTTGTGCGTTTTGCTTGACGTGAAGGGGGAGTGATGATAGAGTGCGCGGTAAAGAAAAGCGGGAAGGCGAAAGCTTTGAGTGAGTGGCGAGAGCGTTTCTTTGTTTGGTATAAAAGGGATTTTATAACAGCAATGAACGGCAATTTTCTAAACAATTAGGAAGGTAAGGACAGCGTTTTAGAACGTTGTCCTTTTTGTGTCGAATTATTAACAGTTCACCCAAAAGTACTGTCATCCTCGGGGCTTGTAAAAATAACGAAGCGTAAGCGGAGTATATTTTTAAAGAACCCGGGGATCCATGGATAACGAGCGTCGTCTCAAAGCCATGGGTCCCCGGATACTTTGAAAGCATAGTCGCTACCGCTCCTTGCTTTCATAAGTTCCGAGGATGACGACACGGTATTTGAGTAAAATTATAACAATGGCAAAACAAAAAGTTGCATCAGCTCCTGTTACAACGGGGCAGATGGAGAAAAAGGTGTTCTCGCGCTACGCGGCACCGCGTGTTGAACTGCCGGACCTTATCGAGCCACAGCGTCTTTCGTACGACTGGCTTGTGAAGGAAGGCATCAAGGAGATTCTCAAAGAGTACTCTCCTATCTCAGACTACTCAGAGAAGAAGTTTGAACTCTCATTCAAGAAGTATGAAATCGGCAAGCCGAAGATGACTCCTGAAGAAGCATGGGCAAACAAGCGCACCTACGAAGCGCCGATGAAAGTGACGGTACACGTCAAGAACAAAGTCATCGGTGTTGATAAGGAGCAAGATATTTTCTTCACGGACATTCCGATGATGACCGATCAAGGCACCTTCATTATCAACGGTGTTGAGCGCGTGGTTATTCCACAGCTCGCTCGTTCATACGGCATCTTCTTCGTTATGAACGAACAGAAGGGTAAGCATTTCTTCGGTGCGAAGGTTATTCCTGCGCGTGGTGCATGGGTTGAGGTCGAATCCGACATCGACGGTGCCGCATACGTACGTATCGACCGCAAGCGCAAGTTCCCGATTACGTCGCTCCTCCGTCTTTTCGGTGTTGAAACCGACGCAGAAATCCTCAAGCTTGCCGACCGTGCACACGCACTCACCGGCATGAACAAGGATCTCCGCGACAAAACACGTGAAGCACTCCATGCAATGCTCCAAACGACGCTTGAGAAGGACACTGCAAAGACTTCAGCAGAAGCGGCGGTAGAAGTTTACAAGCGTCAGCGCGACGGCGACCTTGCCACTCCGGAAGCCGCACGTGAATTCATTAAGTCTATTTTTGACCCTGCGCGCTACGACCTCTCAGAAATCGGCCGTCACCACTTTAACGACCGTTTCGGCCTTTCTGTCGACGCAGAAGCAGACAAGCAGCGCGTGCTTGGACTTGATGACGTGATTACCGTCCTCATGCACATTGTTGAGCTCAACATTACGCCAGGTGCTGTGCCTGACGACATCGACCACCTCGGTTTCCGTCGCGTTCGTTTCTTCGGTGAAATGCTTCAGCAGCGTGTTCGTGTGGGCATCACCCGCATGAAGCGCAACATTCAAGATCGCATGTCGACCATCGATTCTGACACAACCACGCCGCTCCAGTTTGTAAACCCGCGCCCGCTCTCTGCGGTTATCAAGGAGTTCTTCAATGCGAACCAGCTTTCGCAGCTCATGGGACAACAGAACCTTCTCATGGAAGTTGAAACCCTTCGTACTGTCTCGGCACTGGGCCCCGGTGGCTTAACCCGTGAACGCGCAACTATCGACGTGCGCGACGTGCACCCTTCGCACTACGGACGTCTCTGCCCGATCCACACCCCAGAAGGTCCAAACATTGGACTCATCTTGCGTCTTGCCATGTACGCGCGTATTAACCGTTTCGGTATTATCGAAACGCCGTATGCAAAGGTAAAGGGCGGTAAAGTGACTGATGAAGTTATCTTCATGAACGCGCACGAAGAAGAGCGCTTCACGATTGCACACGCCGCAACTGAAGTAACGGACGCAGGTAAAATCGTCAAAGAAACTGTAGAAGCACGCCGTCGTGGCGAGCCAGTTGTTGTTGCGCGTGAAGATGTGGACTACGTCGACATCGCAACGAACCAGGCATTCTCTGTGGCAACCTCAATGGTGCCGTTCGTAAACCACGACGATGCGAACCGCGCACTCATGGGTTCAAACATGCAGAAGCAGGCAGTGCCGCTCCTCGTCCAGGAAGCGCCGATTGTGGCGACCGGTGTTGAAGAGGCAGCAGCACGCGACCTCGGCCGTGTACTTATCGCAAAGGAAGCCGGCGAAGTGCTCAAGGCTGACGCCAAGCAAGTAGTGATTCAGAACAAAGAAGGCAAAAAGACAACCTACCCACTCACCGCATTCCAGCGCACCAACGACTTCTCGGCGTTTTATCACCGCGTCGTGGTACGTCCTGGCGACAAGGTAAAGCGCGGCACGGTCCTTGCTGACACCTCATCAACCGACAACGGACAGCTCGCACTCGGACAAAATATCCGCGTCGCGTTCATGTCATGGAGCGGTGCAAACTACGAAGACGCGATTGTTATTTCAGAGCGTCTCGTGAAGGAAAGCAAGTTCTCAACCATTCACATGGAAGAGTTCGAAGTTGCCGTTCGCGACACGAAGCTCGGCGCAGAAACAACGACACCAGACATTCCAAACGTTTCAGAACTCAAGCTTCGTAACCTCGACGAAGAAGGTATTGTCCGTGTCGGTGCAGAAGTTCGCGCAGGCGATATTCTCGTCGGCAAAGTGACGCCAAAGGGTGAGCAGCAGCTTTCTCCTGAGGAACGCCTCCTCCGTTCAATCTTCGGTGAAAAGGCGAAGGATGTGAAGGATACCTCACTTCGCCTCGACATCGGGAAGCGTGGTCGCGTTATCGGCGTGAAGGTGTTCACTCGTGCAAACGGTGACTCACTCGAAACCGGCGTGCTTAAGCGTATTCATATTACGATTGCACAGGTACGTAACGTGTCTGTCGGCGACAAGCTCGCAGGACGTCACGGTAACAAGGGAGTTATTTCCCGCGTGCTTCCGGAAGAAGATATGCCGTACGACGAAAACGGTCAGCCTATCGACATTCTCCTCACTCCGCTCGGCGTGCCATCACGTATGAACCTCGGACAGATTCTTGAGGTGCACCTTGGTATGGCAGCACACACCCTAAACTACCAAGCAATCGTGCCCCCATTCGGTGGCGCAGATGAAAACCACGTCAAGGACGAACTGGTGAAGGCAGGCATGACACCAGACGGTAAGATTTGGCTTAAGGACGGTCGTACTGGCGAGAGCTTCGCGCAGAAGACCGCCGTTGGCTACATGTACATCTTGAAACTCCACCACATGGTTGAAGACAAGATCCACATGCGTTCAATTGGTCCCTATTCACTTATTACCCAGCAGCCGCTTGGTGGTAAGGCGCAGGTTGGTGGACAGCGCTTCGGTGAAATGGAAGTGTGGGCGCTCCTTGGTTACGGCGCAGCTTACACGCTTCGCGAAATGCTCACGATTAAGTCAGACGACATCCAAGGACGCTCAGCAGCCTTCGATGCCATCATTCATGAAGAGCGTATGTCGCATCCATACACACCAGCAGCATTCGGTGTGCTTATGAACCAGCTTCGCGGTCTTGCGCTTGATATCGAGCTTCGGCAGGCCGACGGTACGGTTGAACGCACTAAGGTTCTCCGTAAGGCAGAAGCAGGCCCAAAGAACATCCTCGACGATGATGAAGAAGACAGCGACGGCGACGAAGAAGAAATTACTAGCGACGAAGAATAAATCATATGGAAAACTCTCATAACGATAGCGCGCCAAAGAAGGCATCATTGCCGCTCTACAAGCGCCTCGCGGACACGCAGAAGCGTCAGGATTTCTCATCGCTCGTCGTAAAGCTTGCGAGCCCGGACACCATTCTCGACTGGTCGCACGGCGAAGTCA
This sequence comes from Candidatus Kaiserbacteria bacterium RIFCSPLOWO2_12_FULL_50_10, assembly GCA_001783515.1. Classification (GTDB taxonomy): domain Bacteria; phylum Patescibacteriota; class Minisyncoccia; order Phycocordibacterales; family UBA918; genus HO2-49-34. Next base: position 5,677 of record MFMN01000020.1, read on the forward strand.
CGAAGCCCGAAACCATCAACTACCGCACCCAGCGCCCAGAAAAGTACGGACTCTTCGACGAGCGTATCTTCGGCCCGGTTGAAGACTATGAATGTTCATGTAAGAAGTATCGCGGCATCCGCTATCGCGGCATTGTCTGTGAAAAATGTGGTGTTGAAGTGACGCGTGCTATTGTGCGTCGTGAACGCATGGGTCATATCGACCTTTGCGTGCCGGTCTCACACATTTGGTTCCTTCGTGGCGTACCGTCACGTATTGCAACGCTTCTCGGCATTCCGACCGCAGCAGTTGAAAAGGTTATCTACTTTGCCGGCTACATTGTCACCAAAGTTTCCGAAGAAGAGCGTGCGCGCCTCCTCAAGGAAGTTGATACCGAATACACCTCAAAGGTAAAGGTCCTCGAGAACGAAGAAGCCAAGCAAGATTTGAAGGAACGTCTTGAAACTGTTCGTGACGAAATCCAGTCAATCACCCTCGGCGGCGTGCTCGACGAACTCCAGTACCACCGCTTCTCGATGAAGTACTCGACCATGTTTGAGGCACGCATCGGTGCGGAAGCAATCTACAATCTCTTCAAGTCGCTTGATTTGGAAAAGATGCACACGGAGCTCAAGGAGCGCTACGAAAAGGCGGGTGCTATGGAGCGTGCAAAGCTCACGAAGCGTATTGCGCTCGTCGGCGGCATGCTGACCGCAGGTGTTCGTCCTGAATGGATGTTCCTTACGCGTATTCCTGTCATTCCGCCAGCATCACGTCCGATGGTTGCGCTCGAAGGCGGTCGTCATGCGTCATCAGACCTCAACGACCTCTACCGCCGCGTGATCAACCGTAACAATCGTCTTGCAAAGATGATGATGATCGGTGCGCCGGAAGTTATTCTCCGCAACGAAAAGCGTATTCTTCAGGAAGCCGTTGACTCCCTTATCGACAACTCGATCCGTCATTCAAACGGTCAGTACGCGATGTCGGCAGCACAGCGCCGCCCGCTCAAGTCACTCTCTGATTACATCAAGTCGAAGCAAGGCTACTTCCGCCAGAACCTTCTCGGTAAGCGTGTAGACTACTCAGGCCGTTCCGTGATTGTTGTCGGTCCTGACCTTAAGCTTGACGAGTGTGGCCTCCCCAAGCACATGGCGCTCGAACTCTTCCGTCCGTTTGTTATCGCGAAGCTTCTCACCCGAGAACTCGCGTACAACGTGCGTGGCGCAGGACGCCTCGTGGAAGAAGGTGTGCCAGAAGTATGGGCAATCCTCGAAGAAGTGATTGAAGGCCGTTACGTGCTCCTTAACCGCGCACCGACACTCCACCGTCAGTCTATCCAGGCATTCCGTCCCGTACTTATCGAAGGTAACGCTATTCAGGTGCACCCACTCGTCTGTCGCGCATTCAACGCCGACTTCGACGGTGACCAGATGGCGGTGCACGTACCGCTTTCAGAAGAAGCACAATGGGAAGCAGAACATATTATCTCGGCACGCAAGAACATCTTGAAGCCAGGTTCTGGTGACCCGGTCGTTTCGGAAAAGCTCCTCGACATGACCCTCGGCGTCTTCTGGATGACCAAGATTGTTGAAGGCGCAAAGGGTGAAGGAAAATTCTTCTCTTCGCCAAACGAAGCAATCACCGCGCACGATTTCGACGCGGTGGACCTGCGCGCACGCGTGCTTGTCCTTCCGACAAAGACCGTGAAGTACGCAGTCTTCGACGACAAGCCATTCGAAACAACAGTCGGACGTCTCCTTGTGAACGCAACACTCCCCTCAGAACTCCCGTTCATCAATGACACGATTACGCAGAAGACGCTCTTCTCAATCATTCTCGATGTTATCGACAAGGAAGGCTCTGATGCCGTTGCGCCGATTGTCGACAAAATCAAGACATTCGGCTTCAAGTACGCAACACTTTCTGGCGTAACCTGGGGTATCGACGATGTTGTGGTGCCACAAGGCAAGCAAGCAATCCTCGATGCAGGTAACGCAAAGGAAGTAACGGTTCGTGAACACTACGACGAAGGACTCCTCTCGCTCGACGAACGCAAGCGTATGATTATCCAAATCTGGCACAAGGCAAAGTCGGATCTTGAAGCAATTCTTCCGGATACGCTCGACATGCAGGGTTCTGTGTACGACATGTGGAAGTCTGGTGCTCGCGGTTCGCTCGGACAGATTGCCATGATGGCAGGTATGAAGGGGCTCATCGCGAACGCCAAGGGCGAAACGATTGAGTTCCCGGTTAAGAAGTCAATGAAGGAAGGACTTTCCCCAATCGAATACTTCACCACCACACACGGTTCACGAAAGGGTCTCGCCGACACCGCGCTTCAGACAGCGAAGGCCGGCTATCTCACCCGTCGTCTCTTCGTGGTAGCGCAAGACGCTATCGTTATCGAAGAAGACTGTGGTGTGAAAACCGGTACGACAATTGGTCGCATCTCAGCATCAGGACTTCCGGTACCATTCGGTCGCTCAATCCGTGGACGTATTCTCGCTGCAGATGCTGTCGATAAGGAAGGGAAGGTGCTCATCAAAAAGGGAGCCCTCCTCACCCGTGCCGACGCGCAGATGCTCGAAATCTCCTCAATCGAAACGGTTGACGTTCGTTCACCAATGGCATGTAAGACACTCGGTGGCGTCTGTCAGCACTGTTACGGTATCGACCTCACCACGAACAACATGATCGAAATCGGTGAAGCCGTCGGTACCATTGCTGCACAAGCAATCGGTGAACCAGGCACCCAGCTCACGATGAACACGAAGCACGCCGGAGGAGCCGCATCTGTTGGAGGCGACGTAACACAGGGTCTTCCACGCGTGGAAGAAATCTTCGAAAAGCGTCAGCCAAAGATTCCAGCTGTCGTCTCAATGTGTGACGGTATCGTGACCGAAATCCGCTCTGAAGGAAAGGAAAAGGTCATCGTCGTTGCTCCGGACATGTCTTCAAAGCATGCGCCAAAGAAGAAGGACAACATCGAGTATCCTGTCCACTGGCGCCGCAGCCTCACGGTTATGGCGGGCGAAACCATCACGGCAGGACAGCTCCTCACCGACGGTTCCGCACACCTTCCTGAAGTCTTCAAGTACGGTGGCGAAACCATCGCGCAGGAATACATCATCGCGGAAATCAACAAGATTTACGAACTCCAGGGTGTGTCGATTGCGCGCAAGCACATCGAACTCATCGTGAAGCAGATGATGTCACGCGTGAAGATTACCCACGTTGGCGACTCATCATTCAACCGCGGCGACGTGGTCGAAGAATGGGTCATGCTCGACCAAAACGAGAAGCTTGAAGCAGAAGGTAAAGACAAAGCAAAGGGCGAACGACTTATTCTCGGTATTACCGAGACCTCGCTCACGCGCAAGTCATTCCTCTCGGCTGCGTCATTCCAGAACACAACGCGTGTACTCATCAGTGCCGCAGTGCGTGGGCTCGAAGACAACCTCACCGGCCTTATGGAAAACGTTATCCTTGGACGACTTATCCCAGCCGGTACCGGCTACAAGGGTGCGCCAAAGCACACCGTCATCACCGCGCTCGCCAAAGAGCTCGACGATGCCGCAGCTGCAAAGCGCGCCGTAGAACTCGCCGAAAAAGAAGCACTCCTTGCTACCGCCGAATAATCAAGAAGCAAGAAAGAATACTTTCAGCAAGTAGAAAACAGCACCTCCACTCACGGAGGTGCTGTTTTCATGCGGTGTTGACGAGACGTGAGGACCTTGCTATGGTTATGGGGCTTGTTCGTTATACCCTACCAAGGAGAAGTGTATGCGTCCCATCCCACCTATCCCACCTTTGTACTTTTCGGCAGAGGACCACAAGGCTGACAGCGATCTTTCAAAAATTTCGGAGTCAGATTCATTTTATGCACGCACCGTATTCTTCGAGCGCTGCGCCGTGACGATGCGAAAGTTTCTCAAGATGAAGGAACTGAGCGTCGAGCAGCGAGAGTTCTACGAGGCTGTTGCGCTGACATTGCAGTACGAGGACGATTTTGTTGGCGATTTCGCTGTTGAGCACATCGCGGTGGTCGCTGAAGCAGTCTTTGAACAGCATCTCCTTGAGCAAGGTGTGAGTTCTGAGGACTACCTTGAGGCCGCTGCGTATCTCGAGAGTGTTATGAATGCAGAAAATGGCACTGCGTCAACCTTGTTTGAAACCATTCTTGACGCGCATGGACACAAGGAATACACGGCCTCGGTTTTCTTTGTGGTGAGCGACATGATCGATGTGGTAAATGCACACAGTGCATCACACGCCATGCACTGAGTTTTCTCCCTCTTCTTCGGAAGACTGCTTCGGCGGTCTTTTTTTGTGTGAGCATAAAAAAGCCCGACGCGGTGCGCCGGGCTGTTCCTCATGGGAGGGGCATTGTTACGCCCGCGGGGCTTTGGATCCCTGCGGGACAATCGTGGAGATTGCGTGCTTGTACACCAGCTGCACGGTGTCGAAACCGCTCAGCAGGATCGTGTATTGGTCACCGCCAGCAATCATGCCGACGAGCTTGATGCCGTTTATCAGGTAGATGTGTACGGCGACACCTCGTTCTTGCAGGTCGCCCAGAAACTTGTCCTGCAGGGTCGGTTGGTTATTTGCCATGAGGCTTTCTCCTTGGAGGTTGTTGAAGGAACGCGAGAACGTGAGAACGTTATATAATCACACTCGGTAGGTGGTGTCAAGAGATAGGGGCGATAATAAAGCACACCCCGAAGAGCGTGCTTTTTAGTGCGACTATGCTTGCCGTGCGCGAACCTTGACTTCACGTCGATAGGAGAGAAGAGGAATGAAGACAAGAGTAAGGAGCGTGCCGTACATGAGGCCGAAGGCAATCGTGAAGGCGAGCGGCGCCCACATGGTGCTCACGAAGGTGAGTGGAATCATACCGATAACCGTCGTAATTGTTGTGAGGATAATCGGGCGCAGACGCGATGACGCGGCATCAAGGATGAGGTCAGCAGGGTTACGGGTGCCTTCTCGCTTGAATTCGTTCATTACGTCGAGCAGCAAGATGCCGTGGTTAATGATAACGCCCGCAAGCGCGATGATGCCGAGGAATGCGGTGAAGGAGAGTGGCTGCCCCATAAAGAAGAGTCCCCAGAGTACTCCCGTGAGCGAGAGTGGAATCGCAGCAAGAAGGCGGAGGGTCGTGCGGAATGCATTGAACTCGAGCACCAAAATGCCAAACATGAGGATGATACCCGAGACGAGTGCAATGATCATTTCGGTGAAGGTTTTCTGAATGTCCTCACTGTCGCCGCCGTACGTCACGCGCACGCCGTCAGGGAGTTCAAGCTCGTTCACTTTTGTCTGGGCTGCATTCGTAATTTCAACGGCGTTTGCGCCTTCCGTAAGAAATGACTGCACGGTACCGATACGCATGCCGTTTTCGTGGGAGATTACGGCCGAGGTTCTGTCGGCGGTTATGGTAATGAGTGAACCGAGGGCGACAACGCCACGCGAGGTCTGCATAGGAATGCTTGCGATTGCGTCGGCATTTGCAACGACGGTGTCTTCCGGGTTTACGAAATCAGGGTTAAGGTCAAAGGTCACACGAACCTCGACATCGTCGCCATTAATGCGGACCTTTGTTGCTTCAATGCCAGCGACCGCAGCGCGGAGGGTGGCGGCAATATCTGCGGTCGCAAGGCCGTATTCATTGGCGCGGACGCGGTTGACCGAAATCTGAAGTTCAGTGCCGTCATTTGCGAGCGACGAAGAAACGTCGCGTGTCCCGTCGATGCCTTCGAGCGTGCGTTCAAGTTGCTCGGTCGCAACCGCGAGCGATGCCGTGTCGTCACTCCAAATTTTGATAAGCACAGGCGCACTCGAGGGCGGTCCGCTTTCTGCTTCCATAACGGAGACTTTTGTACTGCCAAAATCGTAGCCAGCAAGCTCAGCGCGGAGCTTTGCCGCAAGGTCGCCCGATGTCACACTTGTTGGACGTTCTTTGTCAAGATTGAGCGTGATGTTTGCAAATTTGGTATTTGCGCTTGAGCCACTCCCGCTAAACGCAGACGTTGCGCCGATGGTGGTGGTGTATGAGTCGAGGTACTGCGTATCGGCAAGGAGCGCTTCGACACGCTTGGTGGCTGCGTCAGTCTCCTTGAGTGTTGTCGCCTCGGGAAGTTCGATTTCGACAAAGAAGAGGTCGGCGTCAGTTGCGGGGAAGAGTACGGTTTTAAGCGTGCCGGTACCGACAAGTGCAAACGCGCCAATAAATGTTGTTGCAAGGAAGAGGAAGAAGAGTCGCTGCAGTTTCTTTGAGGCGAAGAGTTTGCTGATACTTCCACGGTACCACACCTCTGCGGTATGCCAGAGCTTCTCGCGATACTTCGCAAAATCGCTTTCTCCGTGCTTGATGAGGCCCATGGCAATGAGGGGGACGAAGCCGAGCGCAACAATAATTGAAGCAAGGAGCACGGCGATGATAGTGAAGGGGATTGCTTTTACGAATTGCCCGAGCACGCCTGAGAGCGAGAAGAGCGGCACGAAAACAGCAACAGTGGTCATGGTGCCGGCGATAAGCGGCCAGCCAAATTGCTTGATAGCCGCACGAGCTGCTTCGAGCTTGCCCATACCGGCCTCGCGGTTTGTGTGCATGCCTTCAACAACCACAATGCCCGAGTCAACGAGAATACCAATCGCAATGATAAGCGCAAAGAGCGAAATGAAATTGACGGTATTGCCAGTCATCCACATACCAATAAAGGCAAACATGAATGAGAGCGGAATGGAAAGCGTTGCGACGATAGCTTCTCGAAATCCGATGGTGATAAAGAGAATAAGCATCACGAGGAGCACGGTTTCAATGCCGGACTTTGAAAGGTCATGAATCGATTTACGGACTTCTTCGGCCGAGTCGAAGGTAATCACCGCGCTCGAGCCCCGCAGAAGGGTGCCTTCGAGCTCTTCGAGGCGCTCACGGACGGCGTCAGAAACAGCAAGGATGTTTTCACCGGCAGCCTTGTGAATGTTGAGGGTGAGTGCATATTGCGCATCAGTGCCACCTACCGCAACGCGTGAGATGTTTTCTGTTTTCTCAAAGCCGTCGATGACGGTCGCAATGTCCGCAACGGTGATTTCGCCCGTTTGTGTTTTTATCGGCGCCTCACGGATTTCGTCAACCGTGGTGATGTCCCCCTTGAATTGCATAGGGTAGTCAACGCCATCGACGGTGAGTGTGCCGGCTGGAGCTGACGCATTTGCGCCGCTAATTGCGCCCATTACCTGCCCGATGGAGAGATTGTATTGGGTGAGTGCGTTTTTGTGCACGATAACGGATACCTCGCGTGCGCGGGTACCAATGACGTTTACTTTTGAAACACCGTCAACGGAAAGAAGGTTATCTTTAAGGTCGTCGCCGAGCTTCGTCAGCGTTTCAGGTGCGAGATCGGTGCCTACGGAAACCATGAGAATCGGCTGGTCTTGGAAGTCGATTTTGGTGACGGTCGGTGCCTCGGCATCAGAGGGAAGGTCTCGCTTCGCTGTTTCGACCGCGTTGCGGAGGTCCTGGATTGAGGTTTCAACATCCGCGGTCGCAACAAATTGCGCCGTAATCATTGAGACTCCCTGACGAGATGATGAGGTGACTTTGTCGATATTTGCGACGTTGCGAATCGCAGGCTCGAGCTCGTCGGTGACGAGTCGTTCAACATCCGCCGCGGTTGCGCCAGGCAAAATTGTGGTGACAATGCCAGTGGCAATAATCACTTCAGGGTTCGATTCCTTTGGCATCGCAAAAAGCGCATACACACCAACCGCCATGAGGGTAATCATGCTGAGGATGGTAAACGCAGAGCGAGTGAGGAAGAAATTCCAGAGGGTATACATAGTAGTATTTGAGTTTATTGTAGTAGCGCCTGGATCCTTCCAGGATGACAAAAGTGGCAGGTATTGTTTTTTGATTACGTTATAGTTAAATCCACGTTCGCATTAACTATCTAATCTCTCTAAAGCAATGCCCGTTACTTTTGTCATCCTGGAAGGATCCAGGCTGACAAGCATTATATGCTGTCTACCGCATCACCTTCCTTTAATCCGCGGACATCGCTGATAATTATCTCGGTGCCCGTGAGTCCGCTAACGCTGATGTTCGAGGTCGTCACGAGCCCTGTTTCCACCTGCGTGCGCGCAACTTTGCCATCAACAATCGTGAAGACGTATGCACCTGCTGGCGTGTATTTTACGGACGTAAGAGGAAGCGCAAAGGTTGTTGCGATCGTGGCTGATGTATCACTCGGGGTGATGAGTGCAATGTCTGCGCCAACATTCACAATGTCGCCGAGCTTTACGCTATGCGCGGTGACGGTGCCCGCAACGGGTGTTTTCACAAAGGTTTTGTCATACGCAGACTGTGCTGATTGCACCATGCCGAGCGCTTGCTTGACGCTTGCGTTCGATGCGGCAGCGTTTGAGCCTGAAGCATTTACAATAGCAGTACGAGCAGCGTCAACAGAACGCTGGATGCCGGTGACCGTCCCGCGAGCAGCAGAAAGGCGTGCAGTGTCTTCAGAGCGCTGCGTTTCAGTATAACTGTCGCTAAGTTGCTGCTGCGGTACAAGCGCGGCAAGATCGTCGATAAAGGTGCCAATAACCGCAAGGTCTTGGTCGAGCGTGTCGAGCATACTGACAACATTCGTGTCGGTAACCGTTGCCGTATCGCGCTCCCACGTCTTGAGCGTTTCCTCAAGAGCGAGGCGGCGGGCATTAAACTTTGGTGCATCACCAAATGCCTGGAGTCCACGGAAGCCGGTGATAGATCCTGTGGTGCGTGAGATGGTGAAGTAGGTATCAATTGATGTGTAGATAACTTGTGCAGTGCCTACGGTCGCGCTATTCCATGTACGTACGGCATCCTGCTTTGCGGTTGCTTGCCCGGTGACGTTGCCTCCTGCTGCGGCGAGCGCGGCTTCATAGACGCCTTGCGCCTGGGTAAGTGCGGCACGTTGTGCGCTGTTTTCAAGCTCGGCGACAACTGCGCCCGCAGCGACGGTGCCGGTAGCGTGTATTTTGGTGACGCGTCCGCCAGATTCCGCACGAACAAGATATGCCTGGCCGCTTGCAGCCCTGACCGCAGTGCCAAGCGCGCCTGCACCGTAGTCTGCGACGCTCAGGGTCGTGACGGTGCGTGCGTCTGTGGTTGCGGCAACTTCTTCGGAGGTGTCACCACCCATAAAGAAGAAGGCGAGAAGGATAAGTGCTA
>MFMN01000021.1 GCA_001783515.1 Candidatus Kaiserbacteria bacterium RIFCSPLOWO2_12_FULL_50_10
CCATGCCGTCTTCCGTTCGAAGAGCGTCAGCACACGCTGTACCATCTCTCCTACAGGAAGCCACAAATCATGGTCGGGGCCAAAATTCCACGCACTCGAGAATTCCGCTTCGCCTTGCAAGAGGCGAGCACCGAGCGCAAGGTAACCCGAAACGGGTTCAAGCACATGCTCCCACGGACGCACCGCGAACGGGCTTCGAATCAAGACATCGCTGCCGCCATCCAAAACCGAACGCATGATGTCGGGAATGATTCGGTCGGGTGACCAATCGCCACCACCGATGACATTCCCTGCGCGAGCAATCGCCACAAGCGTGTTGTGACGCTCACCGTAGCGCGACGGATTGAAGAATGAGCGAATATATGACTGCGCCACAATATCCGCCGCCGCCTTGCTGCCGCTGTACGGGTCGTGTCCGCCAAGCGGATCATGCTCCCGATACCCGTAATCGATCTCCTTGTTTTCATAGACCTTGTCGGTCGTGATAATGACCGCAGCTTTCACCGTCGGCGTTTGCCGAATTGCTTCGAGCACATTCGTAGTTCCGACAACATTCGTTGTCACGGTCAGAAGCGGCTCGGCATAACTGTGTCGCACCAAGGGCTGCGCCGCAAGATGAAACACAATGTCTGGCGATACCTGCTGCACGAGTGCGCGTACATGGTCTGCATCACGAATATCAAACTCGTGATGCTCAGCCATGTCCCGCAAACCCGTAACCACAAAAATATCTCGATACGTACGCGGCAGCAGGCCAATGCCCACCACCTTCGCACCCATTGAAAGCAACGTATGACACAGCCACGAACCCTTAAATCCCGTAAGCCCCGTCACCAAAACCGTCTTGCCTTGATAGGCATTCTGCAAAAATTGATACGATTGCATGGTAATACTCCTTATCTTCAGTTGTGAAAGATCAAAAGATCAATAGCCATATAAAGAATGACAATTTATTCCAGTTTCGTCAATATTGACACACGTGTGTATGTGTCATAACCTTGGATTAAACTCCACTGTTCTTTCACATTTTTTTGCGAGGTTCACATGCGTACAGGCACGATACTCCTTACTGGTGCAACCGGTTACCTTGGCAGCAAACTTTTACACGCACTCCTCAAAGATGGTTATTCTATGATTGTGCTTAAAAGAAGTTTTTCTGACACCTTTCGTATTCACGATGTCCTCACTCACGTTTTGACACACGACGTCGACAATCAAGAATTAGAAAGCCTTTTCGAGAACCACAACATCGAAACAATCATTCATTGCGCCACCGACTACGGTAGAAAAGTAGTTGACCCGATGCAGGTCATTGAGGCCAATCTACTGCTCCCTGTACGACTTCTTGAACTCGCGCGGAAGCATAAGGTTCGGCACTTTATTAATACGGATACCATTCTTGACAAAAGAATGGGGCACTATTCGCTCTCGAAGCATCAATTTTGCGACTGGCTCCATTCGTACAAGAACTATATGCTCTGCACGAATGTTGTCCTCGGACACTTCTATGGATCAGGCGACGACGCAACAAAATTCGTCTCGCTTATTTCTGAAAAACTTCTGTCAAACGCGCCGTATATTGAACTCACTGAAGGGGCGCAGCTGCGAAACTTCATTCATGTCGACGACGTTGTCGATGCGTTCTTGCGGATAGTTACGCACAGAACCACACACACGGATTCCTTCGAGGAGTATCATGTGTGTGGTGAGGAAAATATCAGCATTAAAAACCTTGTGCTGCTGATGCAAGAGCTCAGCGGGAATGTGACAACCGAGCTACGGTTCGGAGCAATTCCCTATCGAGACAATGAAGTCATGACCTACAACATTGACACAACGGCGCTACAAAAGCTCGGTTGGAAGGCTTCATACAGCCTCGCAGAAGGTCTCAAAAAAATGATCGCTGAAGACTCCTCGCGAATCAAATGAACGCAATCTCACGGCAGCAAGGCAACTCGCTGCTTTTTTTATGTGCGGCGGAATACAAATTTCGACGCAGTCACGTAGTTGCAAACCATACCCGCTCCGACGCCGAGAACCTGCCCCGCCAACGGTAGAAATCCCATACGAACAATAACATTTAACACCAGAAGGTTCACTCCCAACCCAAGGAGATTGGCGAACACATACTTGCCGTATCCTTTCAAAGTATGGTTTTCAATCTCTTGAAACGAGAAGGTCCACGAATGATTAATAAGATAGTTTTGTGTTACTGCACCAAAAAACGCAAGAACAGCCGAACTGTTTACATCGAGCAGGAGCGTCTGATGCAGAATACTAAATATGAAAAGATTTGTTATAACACCAACCGCTCCGACAAAAGCGAACTTCGAGAATCGTCTACGATGCGCGAGGAATTTCTGTATGCCAAACGTGAAAATTTTTCTTCCTATCCTGCTGAAAAATTCCTTCCTCATTACGTAGAGAAACAACCCCAGGAAACAGAGTAGAAATAATGGACGTAGTGCAAACATATGATAGACGGGGTAATCTCGCGCATATGACAAAAGTAGGTATGAGGAAAGAATGAGGTATGCAAAAATATCATACACAAAATAAACCCACGCCGATACTAGTGTATGAAAACGAATGCTCCAGTACGCCGCAAACACGATGAGTACATACACGCCATTATATACCCACGAAACTCCAGGCAAGAGCATCATGAGCACCGTCAGAACAGCAAAAATAAGTAGTGTCTGCTCTGTTTTTTTTCGAACAGGAAAGAGTGCCGCGGCAACTCCGCACAGCAATACGAATGAAACAACAGCATAGATATTCTTTGCGGCGGCATATGATACAAAATTCTCGGTAAAAGAATTGTACATAAGTCCAAACAAACCATTGCTTGCCGTCCCGCTTGAAAAACTTGTTGCAAATGAGGTAATGCGCTCAAGGAATGCAAACCAAATGTCTGCAGGAATTAAAAAGAGACAGGCACCAAGTGTGCCGCTCGCAAACCAAAATGCCCTCCTGTCACGAAACATCAAATATGGCACGAGTACGATTGGGGTCAATTTAAGCAACGACGCAACCCCTATCAATACGCCAGCAACATTCGATTTCCTCTGTTGCAGTGCGAGATATCCAAATATAACAAGAGAGGCAATCAACATGTCCGTCTGCCCCCGATGAAGATGGACTGCAAATATAAATGAAGTCAGAAAAGCAACCACAGCAAAAATTAAGAACATGCGCCGGCGCGGAAGTTTCGCTGAAAGCATATACACAGCAAAAGCGAACACAGTAAGCGAAAAGATACTCGTTAAAATATATGCATCCACAAAGGGGAGCATGCTTATCGGCACGAACAACACCGCCATAAGCGGCGGGTAGACAAAGATGTTCACTGAGGGGACCGTCACCTCTGGCACAGTCGCCCCATAGACGGATCTATTTATCCAATTCCAAACCTTCTGTGTTCTAGGGAACTTACTCTCAGAAAGAACAACATTGGGAAAAACAATACTCTGCGAAGATACATCATACAGTGACTCGTTATGCAGAAATAACTTGCCTCCAAAATAATATGCGTTAAAATCACCCGCAGCAAGCGCCTCGACCCCCGTACCGAAACCGGAAAAAACAGGCTTATCTTGCACCATCGTCTGCACACCAAGAAGCACTGTATTCAAGACAATGAGTATTGCAAAAATATATTTCCGAACGAAGGAGACCATATTACTTGCCAAATCTCAGGCGGATAAGTGTCCAGCCATATGACACCATGAACGCGACAAGGTTGCGTTTCGTGCTTCCAAACATTCTTTTCTTGAATGTATATGGCAACTCAAGGATATGAAGTTTCTTGTTTCTCTTCTTCAACTTGAAAAGCATCTCCTCAACAATATCAAAGTTATGACACCGCAAATCGAGCGCCTGCAGTTCTTCACGATGGTACAATTTAAAACTATTTGAAACATCTTTACAGTTAAGTCCGAGTACAAGTGCGTATACGGCATTTACTATCCAACTCATGAGCACCAACACCTTTCCGTTGTCGGTATCTCCTCCGTCTATATAGCGTGATGCAATTATCACGTCCGCACGCTCTCGTTCTGCAAAAAGTTTCTCAATAAACTCAGGCGTGTGAGATCCGTCCGCGTCCATGAAAATACAATACTCACCTTGCGCTGCATGAATACCCGTTCGCACTGCGTCGCCGTAGCGATTACCCCCAACACGAGGAATATAACGAGCGCCATACAAGGCACAAGCTTCCGCTGTGGAATCCAGCGGTGTTTCCGTGTCAATAATAAGCACTTCGCTTGGCACCGCTATTGTTTTGAGTACGCTATTGATCCTTGGCAAGAGGATGCGTAAATTTTCTTCCTCGAGATACGAGGGAATGATAATACTTAATTTCATATATTATTTTTTTCACGGACCCACTCTATCATTCGATCTATACCTTCCGATGCTGAGACTTGAGGTTTCCATCCAATACGTTTATATGCTTTGGTAAGATCTGCAATAAACACTTTTTGATCGCTTGCGCGCGGCGGCAATTTCTCGTACGTAAGCTTCGTACTAAGTTTTTCTTCAAGCAGTGCAAACAATTCAAGAAGAGACAAGCTTTGGTCAGCCCCTCCACCGATATTAAACGCTTGACCTGCAATTTCGGACATTTTGTCAGACGCAGCAAAATACAACCTCACCATATCGTCGGCATGAAGCACATCACGCACCTGCTTACCATTCCCTGAAATAGTAAATATGTTTCCCTTCCCCATAGATGCCAGCACCGCTTGTTCAACGAACCAGCCAACCCACCCTTGGTCATAGGTTGAGAATTGCCGCCCGCCGTACATTGAAGAATGCCGAAACACCGCCGTCTTTAGTCCAAACATTTTATGGTAATCAAGCATGTACTGGTCTGCAGAGCCCTTCGAACACCCATAGGGCGACGCAAATGCGAGTGAAATTTCTTCCGTCATACCTTTTGGAAGATCAGGCGTTATATAGCGCATCTCATTTTCAATGTACTGTAGCGAATCCAGGTCCCCATATACCTTATTCGTTGACGAATACAGGATGCTCGTAGTCGGCGAATGTACGCGTACTGCTTCAAGAAGATTGAATGTTCCGAGTGCGTTTGTCTCGAAATCACGACGGGGATCAGTCAGTGAAAGCGTCATGGTTACCTGTCCCGCAAGATGAAAAATCACATCAGGTTTTTCGGTGCGAATTAATTTTTCAACATCATTTGCATTACGAATGTCTCCGTGTACAAAGTTGAAACTACCCAGTGTTCGAAGCCAGCCTAAATTACTCTCGCTTCCCACTCGAAAGAGACTATCAAACACAACAAGTTCATCGCCTCTGCGCAGCACTTCCGCTGCAAGATTTGAACCAAGGAAACCACAACCCCCCGTGATGAGATATTTTTTACGCATACCTCAAATACTATATCATTACTTTATAAAAGGTTGTGTATATTCCAAAATATGTATCAATATGGTTTTTACTATGTCAATATTGACACACGTGTGTATGTGGCATAACTTTGCATAAGCAATCCTGCTCTTTCACAACTCTTGGAGAACCCCCATGTCAACCATGCGTGTTTCGTATGCAGCTTCAGTTCACGGCGAAGAAGAAATTCAAGCCGTCGTGGACGTCCTTCGCGGCAATACCGCACTCGGACCGAAAACCAAAGAATTCGAGGCGAAGGTCGCCGAACGGTTCGGGAAAAAGTACGGTGTCATGGTGAACTCTGGTTCATCTGCCAACCTGCTCGCACTCGAACTCCTGAACGCAGAGCCTGGTGACGAAATCATCACCCCGCTTTTGACGTTCGGCACCGTCGTCGCGCCCATCCGGCAAAAAGGCTTCGCTCCCGTCTTCCTCGATGTGGACGAGGGCACCTACGTCATCGATGCAGACAAGGTCGAGGCGGCAATCACGCCGAAAACCAAGGCAATTCTCATTCCTTCCTTGCTTGGCAATCTGCCGAACTTGAAGGTCCTTGCCGAGATTGCCATGAAGCACAACATTGTTTTCATTGAAGACTCGTGCGACACTTTTGGCGGTTCGTTCTACGGGCTCCCCACCGGCACCTACTCGCACATCACCACAACCAGCTTCTACGGCTCGCACATCATCAACGGCGCGGGCGGTGGCGGCATGGTCATGGTGAACAGCGAAGCTCTCGCGGAACGACTCGTCGTCCTGCGTGGCTGGGGTCGCCGTTCATCGCTCTTTGGCGAAGGCGCGGAATCCGAAAAGGCGGAAAACCGCTTCAATGTCGAACTCGGCGGCGTGCAATACGACGCAAAGTTTGTCTTCTCGGAAATCGGCTACAACTTCCTGCCACTTGAAATATCGGCCGCGTTCGCGCTCGAGCAACTCAAGCGTCTCGACGGCTTTGCTGCACTGCGTCGTCGTCATTACGCATCGCTCCTTCAGTTTTTCAAGCAGTATGAGAAATACTTCATTCTGCCGAAGCAAACCGAAGGCGCCGACGCGGTCTGGCTCGCATTCCCCGTTGTAATTCGCGACAGCGCGCCCTTCAACCGAAAAGAGCTGGCGCTGTATCTCGAAAGCATGGACATTCAGACCCGTCCCGTCTTCACGGGCAACGTTCTGAAGCAGCCGGCCTTCGAGAAAATTCCGCACCGCCTCGCCGAAGCAAGCTACGAAAACACCGACCAGGTCATGCGTGGTGGCCTCGTCTTCGCGTGCCATCAAGGCCTCACCGACGAACAGCTCGGCTACGTCATGGAGCAAATCACCACCTTCATGGCAACCCACTGACCGCACGGTCGTTCTCCTCCCTTACGACCCCCTCTCATTGGGGGTCTTTTTTTTGCGCATGTTGCATAGAAGCTTCAAAAAAGTGTACAATACACACATCCTATGAACATATTCGCTCGGCTCATCGCAAAACGCCACGACACCGGACTGCAACGATACACAAAGAATCTTAGCTGGATGTTTTTTGCACGTATCGCCACCATGGCGATAGGACTTATTGCGACCGCCTACATTGCGCGCAATCTGGGACCGACAAGCTACGGCGAGTTAAGTTACGCAGTAAGTTTTGTTATGCTCATCAGCGTCTTTGCATCACTTGGCATTGATCAAGTTATCTCTCGTGAGCTTATTCTCTTCCCTGAGAAGCGCGGCGCGATTATGGGAACGGCAATGCTCATGCGTCTTGCCTCAGGCGTATTTGCAATGATTCTCTGTATCGTTGCCGCATATGCCTTTTCTCCACACGATGTGTCTCTCCTTGTTATTTTTATTATCAGCACCACACTTGTCTTAAGCTCGTTTACCTTACTGAGTCAGGAATTTCAGGCGCAGGTTGAATTAAAATGGCCATCACTAGCATCTATTGTTATTGTTTTGATATTAAACATAGGCAAAATTACGGTAATCGCACTCGATGGTGGTGTCCTCTACCTTGCTGGTATCATTGTACTTGAACCTATTCTCTATGCAGTAAGCTATATCTATTTACGCACGAAACGCTTTGGGGGACTACAAACACTTTCGTTTGACCAGACTATTGCTCGAATTATTATTAATGATGCAGCGCCGCTTATTTTAGTTTCTGCATTCTTCACCATCTACGCCCGCATCGATCAAGTCTTTATTAAACATATGATCGACGCCTCATCCGTTGGTCTCTACGACGCTGCGGTACGACTTTCTGAAGTATGGTACTTTTTACCACACATTATCGCCACCGGACTTTTCCCCGCAATCGGAAATGCAAAGAAAACAAATAATCTTCTCTACTGGAAACGCACACAGAAACTCTTTTTCTTTCTTTTTGTAACGACCCTTGTCGTTGCAACGCTGACGACTCTTGTTGCAAGACCTCTCGTCAATATTGTCTTTGGCGTAACATTTGCGGGTGCAGCTCCCGTACTCATGCTCTATATTTGGAGCAATATCGGCGCTGCGCTCACGCTCGTTACCCAGCACGTGCTTTTGCTTGAACGTATGACGAAGTATATCTTGTTTATATCATTCTTGGGAATGGTTACGAACATCATCCTTTGCGTTCTCCTCATCCCAAGCTACGGCATGCTTGGTGCAGCATTTGGCAGTCTTGTTGCCTATGTGATACCTTTTGCTTCTCTCTTCATATTTCCTAAAACTCGAATTCTCTTTGTATCTATCTTACGTGCACATACGTATTAAGAGCCTGCGTGGCTCTTTTTTTTATTCCACTACTGTGTTATTTTTATACTATGAAAAAATATTTTCTTGATGGCGCAAATCGCCATTTCCGAGGAAAAAACATGCAGGCACTACTTCCATCATTTCTGTTTCTCGCAGCCTGTGGCGCCTTCGCCATTTTTGCAGGGAGCATGATTGCAACCGTAGGTAGTCGTGCTATTGCAAAACGAATTGACGTTACGGTTACAACCACACAAAACGAAGCCCTCCCTTCGGTGCAGGTATATGCGCAACTTGCCCGTTCTAAAAACATAACACTCACCAGAAACGACCCGAATGCATTAGAACGCTGGAGCATCGATGCCGTATTCGTGGAAAAAATACTCATTGGTGTTACTGCGGACGATTTGCAACGTATGGATACTGTCACCATACGTATTGGCGTGAAGGATTTTGCGCTTAGTCCGAGCGAGCTCGTTGCAGTAACCGACGAAACCTCGCTCCCGAGCATCCTTCCGCACATACCTGCAAACGATATCGCAACATACAAGCTTTTTGCCGCACCGCAGTATGTTTTTTTAGAACACTCACGTATTCCTGTTAAAAAAGAGTTCTTTGGAAGCCTTATTAACTGGGGCGGCGATTATGTCTTTTTTATAGAGCCGATTGCAAAAGCTTCTGGCGCAGTAATACTGTACATCCTTACGCTGTTCGGCATCTTCTCCATCTACCTATTCCATCGAGGCAAACAGGTGATGCGCTCCGATACTTCCCCTGTAGAAAATTCACCCCTCTCTGATTATCTTGCAGTGCTCATAACCACGCTCATATCGTTAATTGTTCTTGCACTTACGGTCATCACCATTGGCTTTATCTACACCCCCAACACAGCCGTTATACTGCGAGATGCAGCAACCGTTTACCTCGACTTCCTCCTTCCTGCATTTCTTCCGAAACCCGTCGAGCGCCTACAATTCATACTTGGAACAGGAATAACAGCGCTCAGTATTCCATTCACGTACTATTGGATACGAAAAAAAATCGATATCCTTACCTCCTCTCGTCTATACGCTCTCTATAGGAACCTATCACTCATCACTGCTGGCATACTTTTGATTGGTACCTGCGCAGGACTCGCCATGAGCAACTATCTCTATGTGGCAAAAAGCATCGTCTTTGATACGTATGGCAAGTTTTTCTATCTACTTGGCATCTTCCCTGCAGTTCTTTATCTTTTTTTGCAGCAACCATCAATACTAACCCGGTACCGACATGAATTACGAATTACACTTCAGGCAATTGTCATGATTGCTTTTGGTGTTATTTTTATCACGAGCGTTCACACTCTTGGTGCAACCTTCTCCGAATTTCATACAAATCCACTCCTCTACCCCATCACGCAAGTCCTATCAGGAAAAACACTCCTCGTTGATCTCACAAGTCTGTATGGGCTCTTCCCCCTCTTTATTGCACCAATATTTGCAATGCTTGGTGGCATAAGTCTGTTTTCTTTTTCTGTCATCATGGGCGCCTTAACACTTGTCTCCTTTTCCCTTATCCTGCAAAGTATGCGCCAATACATCAAAATTCCATGGATCACCTATGCTGGTTTTATGGCGCTTCTCTTCTATACGTATCTTACACACAGCACTGAAACCGCAGGCATTTATTTTCAGTACTGGCCAGTCAGAATCCTTTTCCCTGCTCTCTTCATCTATCTTACGGGCACGTATCTACGTACTGAAAATAAATATGCATACTACAGCTCACTCCTCACTATTGCGCTTGCTCCGCTTTGGAACTTTGACACTGGATTTTTCGTCCTGATCACATGGGTGTGTGTACTCGTCTATCATGATTTTTCTCACTCGGGGACAATGCAAGAAAAATTCATCCGGTCAGCCCGGCACGTAGGCAGTGCCGTTCTTATGCTCACTGGTGTACTTGCTACTTTTGCTGCATACACATACGTTACGAGCGGCTCTCTTCCGAGCATATCGCTCTTCTTTATGTATCAAAAATTATTCTTGTCAGGATACTTTTTGATACCGCTCCCCCCGCCACTTCATTTCTGGGGCATCATTGCACTTCTCTACCTTGTTGGACTTATTATTTCAATACGTGCCCTCCTTACCCAAAAGGTTGTCTATAGCGACAAGATAATTTTAATGCTCTCACTTCTCGGCATCGGACTTCTCATTTATTATGAAGGAAGATCGCATGATTACACGCTCTTTGGCCCATCATACCCAGCATTCATACTTCTCGCACTGTATACTGAACGACTCTATACCCACATAACAGCAAGTAAAACGTTCCTTCTAGGTCACGCGCTCATTTTTACTCTTCTTCTCTTTGTCATCAGCGCAGCACCCTTTAGCGTTCTTTCAAATCTCCCTACCTATGCAGCCGATGTCAAAAAAGTTGTGTCGGGGTATGCCACCAAAGATACAACGTCCTATGCAACAAATATTACATTCATACGACACCACACACATGAAGGTGAAGCGGTCCTCATTCTAGCCCGACACAAAGACGGTCTTTATCACGCGGAAACAGGAACGTACGCAGCTCTCACCCTCCCCTCTTCAACAGATACTTTTTTCATACATGAAGTTGAAACAATGATTGACTTTCTCTCGCAAAATACGAACATAAAAGTTTTCGCCGAATACCCACTCACACTCAACGACCTCTACGACACTCGCATTGCCACCATACTGGCAGAGCACTACACCGTATCAGCAAGCAGCACGGCAGGGCTTCTCCTGTTGGAACGGGCAAAGTAATGGCGACATAAAAAACAGGAGCATTAAATGCTCCCGTGATTCAAAAATGAACGAACGCCACACCTCGCCTCATGGCATCAGGTAACTACGAATGGTTCTTGTGAATCCTTCCCGAATATCGACACGAGGCATCCAACCAATTTGCTTACTTTTGGAAATATCAGGACATGTTCGCGATATCTTCGTTCCCACATATCCAGCAGGACTGCACACATCATGCCTCACCACACAAAGGTTCTTTTCAGGAAAAATCGTCACCAACATTTCTGCGAGCGCAAGAATGCTTGTCTCGCGCTCAGAGCCAATATTATATGCCTCACCGTCATCTCCTTTTAGAAGGACCGCAAAGAAACCGAGGACAGCATCGGCAATGTAACAGAAAGCCCTCGTGTTTTTTCCATCGCTCTTCATGACGATATCTCTATCGCTGACAATATCGGCAACAAAATCCGCAAAGACTCTGCCGTCGTTCAGATCCATTCCTGGACCATAGGTGTGGAATGGTCGCACGATTTTTACAGGAATGCAGTATTGCCGCCATGAGCTCACGCATAAATTTTCCCCCATCCGTTTTGCCTCGCCGTAACACGATCGCACATCCATAGGGTCAAGATATCCAAACTCAGTTTCAGTATTTGGAATCTGATGACTCTGCAAATTGCCGTACACTTCCCCACTGCTCACAAACAGAAGTGCCCTGGATGCTTTCTCTTGTGCAAGTGTCAGTAGATGTTGCGTACCAAGCACATTCGGCAGTATCGTTCCGACAGGATCAGAGCCATAAAACTTTGGACTAGCTTGACTTGCAGCATGGATAATATAGTCAACGGGGCCAAGCGAGCCCGCATCAAGAGGAGTACAAACATCCTGAGCGAGAAACACCAAATCTTTTCGTGTCCCATGATGTTTAAACCTTCTCTGCGCCTTAGCCTTATCCCGCACAAGAGCAAGCACCGTGATATTCTTCTTCTCGTATGCACTCAGATACAGCAAAAGCTCAACGATATATGTAGCAAGAAAACCGCTTGCCCCCGTAACAAGAACGGTGGTATTTTCAAGCTTATTCCAATCAAACGGCTGATTTGCCATATGCACAATATCCTCGTGCACAATAGCATTTGGATTTTTAGTCATCTGAAGACCCCTTTCCATGAGATTACGAATTAAGAACAACGGAAGTACAAATCTTTTGTAGTGTTGCATACTCTATATTTATGTCAATACTGTGGTACACTTTTTTTGTCATGACAAATCCAATAGTAAGCATCTGCATACCAACATACAATCGTGCACAGCACCTTGCAAATGCACTTGAAAGTATATATCAGCAACTTAAACATGAGCCCCAGCTTGCGCAACAGGTAGAGATTTCAATTTCAGACAATGCAAGTTCTGATGCCACACGTACGGTTGCCGAAATGTATCGTTTAAAGTTTCCAAATTTCACCTACGCAAGGAACGACAAGAATCTTGGTGCAGACCTCAATTACCTTCAGGTTGTGCGAAATGCAAGTGGCGAATACGTCTGGTTCCTTGGCGACGATGACACCATACTGCCAGGCGCCATTGCTTACGTAGTAGCATTAGTCTCCGTGCACCCCTACGATGTTGGCGGGGTTGAATCCGTCGCAGATACCAAAACTGATATACAAAATCAGTCCCCATACACGACGGACAACACCTTTATCACTAACAATCCAAATACCTATTTCCATAAAGGCTACTGCCGTGGACTCCTTAGTTCAGTCATTATTCGTCGTGATAAAATGCTTCAGCAGATTACTGAGGATGACTTTATGGAGTACTGGCTCTACTATGAGGCGGCGCTGAAAGTTCTTGGTCTTGGGGAGAGCAGTTACTTCTTCGTTACCAAGCCCATGGTATCGACGGGGCAAGATTGTCGTTGGGTAGAAAATGGTGGCGAACTCACTGCGTTCGTGAACTCGAATATATTACATCATAAAATGTTGCGTTGGGGTTTTGATCAAGAAGCGCTCACAACCATGCTCAACACGAACATAAAATCATTTCCCATCATGCTTTTCCGGGCAAAAGGTCACGACCTCCCTTGTACATTCAAAAATTTCTCTCTCATTCTCAAACACTCCAAACCGCTAAATCCCCTACTTCGTGGTGCTCTGCTTATAATCTTCTTGATACCGAACAGTATTATTAAATGCGCGCGCGATGTACGTAAAAAATATACCTCCCATGACTAATACAACACCAGAAAAATCCTCTCTCTCATTTGTACTTTTTTCGTACAATGAGGACGCACGTATCGAGTACGCCATTCGTTGCTTTCGCGATTTCGGACCCGTCATCATCATGGATGGTGGCAGCACCGACAAAACAAAAGAGATTGCCGAGAGTCTTGGCGCACTATTTCTCTCACGACCTGCATCAAGCCTTCCCCAATCAGAAACACAGCAAAATTTTGACTTCATCAAGAAGCATACTAACACGCCGTGGATATACTGGGGCTATGTTGACAATATTGCACCGCGAACCCTCGCGCAAAAACTTGTCGAGCTTGCCGAACAATCCGTGTATAAAAAAGTGATGGTACCCATGTATACGTATCTTTGGGGGGAAACATCTCACCCCGCACAGATATCGGAATTCCCCGCAACCTTCCACCGTGACTACATGGATTTTTCCGACAATCATATTCATCATATGGGGCGTTTTACTGGCGCCGCATCTGAAATTCTCACCCTTCCTCCTAGACAAGAATATGCGCTACGCCATTTTAGTACCTACACAATAGGAAAATTTGTTGCAGGACATATGCGTTATGCCGAGGAGGAGTCTCATTATAAATTTGAAAGCGGTGAGAAATTTTCGCTTGTCAAAACCTTCCTTGCAATGATACGATACTGTTACATTTTCCGAAGAAGCGTCCTCTTGGGCAGAGCTGGTGTCATCATTATGGTCAGCTATGCCTTCTCTCGCTTTATGGTCTATGCGCGCCTCTTCGAGCGCGAACACGACATCACCCTTGCTTCCGTGGAAAATAGCTACAGTGTAGCAAAAGAGAAACTTCTCTCTGAATAACGCAGCATGAAAAAGACCATCCGTATCAAAATATGTGACTTCGACCCAAACAACCCGTTTTCATATGGATTGTTCTTTTTAAAGATACTCAAGAAATACTATGATGTGCAATTATCAGAAAACCCCGACTATGTTTTTTCCCATGAAAGCACAACCACGTATTTGAAATATCCGAATGCAATTCGTATCCTCTATACTGGTGAAAATATTCATCCGAACTTTAATCTCTATGACTATGCCATAAGCTTCGACCATATGGATTTCGAAGATCGTCACTTCAGGCTCCCCGTCTTTCAATTAGCGGTCTTTTATAGACAGTGTGACATCGAAAACGCAGGTGATACGGACTTTAAAACTATGCGGCCATTTACCAAGGATGACCTTGCGGCAAAAGAAGGTTTCTGCAGTTTTGTGTACAATAATTATCTCGCAGATAATGCACG
>MFMN01000022.1 GCA_001783515.1 Candidatus Kaiserbacteria bacterium RIFCSPLOWO2_12_FULL_50_10
TGACGCACAAGCATGGTCACTCACCGACACTGACTACGCATCAGGAGCAGCCCTCACCGGTTCTTTTGTACCGACACTCCGCAATATCAACCTCCGCACCGACGACGCAAATGAGCTCTCCGCAAACCTTTACTGGAACATCGCGATTCCTGCAACAGGTGTGAAGGGGACGTGTACCGGCAGCAATACGATTGTGATTGTGGCGCAGACAAACACTGTTGCCAATGGCAATAATTGGATATCGCGTACCACTCCTGTTGATAACACTTGGACATCCGTCGCCTACGGTAATGGTCTCTTTGTTGCGGTAGCAAACACAGGTACGGGTAACCGCGTCATGACGTCACCTGACGGCATCACTTGGACATCTCGATCCGCAGCTTCGGACGATCTGTGGCGTTCAGTTACCTATGCGAACGGCCTCTTTGTGGCAGTGGGAGAGTCCGGTACCGGTAATCGTGTCATGACTTCACCCGACGGTATTACCTGGACATCTCGTGCGTCTGCTGTGGACAACGAATGGAGCTCTGTCACCTACGGTAACGGTCTCTTTGTGGCAGTAGCAGAAACAGGTGTCGGTAACCGTGTTATGACTTCACCCGACGGCATCACTTGGACATCTCAATCCTCAGCAGCAGATGTTACCTGGAGCTCTGTCACCTACGGTAACGGTCTCTTTGTTGCAGTTGCTCAGCTTGGTACTGGTGATCGTGTCATGACTTCACCCGACGGCGTCATTTGGACACCACACGCTGCTGCAGCGAACGACAGGTGGGCCTCAGTCACCTACGGCAACGGACTCTATGTTGCCGTGTCATATATCGGTACTACGGGTAGCCGCGTCATGACGTCACCCGACGGCACCACGTGGACGCTTGCCACCTCTGCCGCAGACAACGCTTGGCGCGGCGTTACCTACGCCAACGGACTCTTCGTTGCAGTCTCCACCAGTGGCACAGGCAATCGCGTTATGACCTCACCCGACGGCGTCACCTGGACATCTCAAGCATCTGCTGCTGAAAATGGTTGGCTCTCCGTCACTTACGGCAACGGTATCTTTGTAGCTGTTTCCGGTACGGGTACCGGCGACCGCGTTATGACTTCAGATTAAGAGTCGATATAACAAAAATCCCTTCGGGGATTTTTTGGTGTTCATTTGCGTATTCGGTTTTTTCGATGCATACTGCGATTATGTTTCGTATTTCACAGGAAAAGACACCGGCTGGGGATCAGCCAAGGGCTATTAAGCAGTTAGTCGAGGGTCTAAAAAACGGCATGCGGAATCAGACGCTTCATGGTGCGACAGGAACCGGAAAAACATTCACGATTGCGAATGTTATTCAGCAGGTGCAAAAGCCGACACTGGTGATTGCACACAACAAAACCCTTGCGGCGCAGCTCGCACAGGAGTTTCGTGACATGTTCCCGGAAAATGAGGTGCATTACTTTGTGTCGTACTACGACTACTTCCAGCCAGAGGCATACATGCCAGCATCCGACACCTATATCGAAAAGGAGTCGATGATTAACGAAGAAATCGACAGGCTTCGTCATGCGTCAACGCAGGCGCTTCTTACGCGGCGTGATGTGATTATTGTTGCGTCAGTGTCGTGTATTTATGGTCTCGGCTCGCCAGCGCAGTACCAAAAGGTGCTCAAAACATTTCAGGTTGGTGCCGAGGCGAACCGTACGGAACTCTTGCGCGACTTTGTGAACATGTATTTTGAACGTGTCGCCGGCGACTTAACGCCAGGCACCTTCCGTGCGGTTGGGAACACCATTGAAGTCATGCCAACCTCCGAACGCATGATTTACCGTATGCAGTTTCGCGGTGCGGAGATTTCTGCGATTACAAAAATAGACCCGATTACTCGCGCTCTCGCAGGAGATGTCGACATGTTCCACCTCTTTCCCGCGAAGCACTTCGTCACCCCTGAAGATGAAAAGGATCGCGCCATGAAGGAGATTAAGGAACTCATGGACAAGCAAGTGAAGAAGTTTAAGAAGGACGGCAAGCTACTCGAAGCGGAGCGTATCAAGCGTCGCACCGAGCAGGACCTCGCCATGATCCGCGAAATCGGCTACTGCAACGGCATTGAAAACTACTCAATGCACTTTGACGGACGCTCGCCCGGCGATGCGCCGTCGACACTCATGTCGTACTTTCCACGTAACGAGGATGGTTAACCTGATTTCCTTACCGTTATCGATGAGTCGCATGTCACCTTGCCGCAACTTTCGGCGATGTATGCGGGTGATCAGGCGCGCAAAAAAACGCTCGTGGATTTTGGCTTTCGACTTCCGACCGCAAAAGATAACCGTCCGCTCAATTACAACGAGTTTCTCCAAAATGTTGGCGATATGATTTACGTCTCGGCAACACCAGGGAAAATTGAGCGTGCGTTTGCCGATGGTGAGCGCGGACAGCTTGTCGAGCAAATCATTCGCCCGACAGGACTCATTGACCCCGAGATTGATGTGCATGGCGTGATTGAAGCAGGGAAATATCCCGGGCAAATTGCGCATGTTATTGCTGAGAGTGAAAAAGTAATTGCACGAAATGCGCGTGTGCTTATTACGACGCTCACCAAAAAAATGGCGGAAGACCTCACGGACTTTCTCAAAAAGAAAGGCATTAAAACCGAATACATTCACAGCGATGTGAAGACGGTTGACCGTATTGATATTTTGACGAAATTCCGCAAAGGTGACTTCGATTGTTTGGTGGGCGTCAACCTCCTTCGTGAAGGTCTCGACCTTCCTGAGGTTGAACTCGTTGCTATTCTTGACGCCGACAAAGAAGGCTTCCTCCGCTCGGAAACCGCGCTTATTCAAACGATTGGTCGCGCGGCACGTAACGTCAACGGCCGAGTTATTCTCTACGCCGACCACATGACCGATTCACTGAAGGCGGCAATCGGCGAAACAAATCGTCGTCGCGAACTTCAGGTCGCCTTCAATACAAAACATGGCATTACACCAAAGACCATCATTAAGGAAATTAAAGATATCGCCTCCTCGATGCGTACTGAGCACGATAACGCAGTTGACGACCTCGTTCGTCTCGATATTGCGCGCTTCCAAAAAGACCCAGAGAAAGTCTTCGCAGAAAAGCATGCCGAAATGGAAGCTGCCGTGGCTGAGCTTGACTTCGAAACCGCCGCACTCATCCGCGACCAAATCCACGCCCTTGAAGCTATTGAAGCAGCAGGGAAGAAAAGGCCTCGCACCAAGAAAATATAAACAAAGAAAAGCCGCACGAATGCGGCTTTTGTGCCTGGGGCAACGCGGACTACTCCGCACCAATCGCACGGAAGACAAAGAAGGTTCTGCCTTCGACATGTGCCGTGGATATCTCGGCATAGCCTTGTGGCGCGTTCCGGGAAGGTGCGATATAGAAGTCGCTTCCCTGGATGCGGCGCAGTCCGACTCCGCGATAGGTCAGCGCAGCACTGCGGACCTGTTCCGAAAATTCAATCACGTTTGCAACCATGGGGTTTTCCTTGAAAAGAACATTGAGAACAGTACCATACCACATATATTCCACTAGGTAAAGCACAAAAAAAGAGATGCGAAGGCGTCTCTTTTTTGCGATTACACGCCAGAAGGAATACTCAAGAGTCCCGAGTACGCGATAATCATGGAAACCATAATCACGAGCGCAATAATGCCTCCAAGAACACGAACGACCTTCTGGGTCTTTTTATGAAATAAAATACTCATAGGGAACATGATAGCATAGTCTGCGAGAGAGGCAAAAGGCGTTTCCGTCAGTTCAGAAAAATAAATATACACAAAAGGGCTACTGTCACACTCCTGGATCCCGTCAGGATGACAAAAGGGAAATGCTACGTCTCTGATTACTGTGTGGTTAAAACGACGCGGACTTAACTACTTGTCTTTTTTAAACACTAGCTGTAACTTTTGTCATCCTGACGGGATCCAGGCTGAGGGGCAAGGTGTTTGAAGCTGGGCAAAAAAACCCGAGGGGTGCCGGAGCACGCCTCGGGGGAGGTCCCTCACACGGGACGCACAGCAACTCGAAATTGAAGTGCATGCATAATCTATCGTAGTTTTATTGGTGTGTCAAGGAGATATTTCGCATATCCGCGGGCGTTCGGCTGGTATACTAGACGGATGAT
The DNA here is from genome assembly GCA_001783515.1 of Candidatus Kaiserbacteria bacterium RIFCSPLOWO2_12_FULL_50_10. Classification (GTDB taxonomy): domain Bacteria; phylum Patescibacteriota; class Minisyncoccia; order Phycocordibacterales; family UBA918; genus HO2-49-34. Next base: position 4,143 of record MFMN01000022.1, read on the forward strand.
TCCTTTCTTCGCGTTTCTCTTCGGCTGCATTATGGGCAGTTTTCTCAATGTGGTTATTTTGCGCCTGCATACGGGACGCTCGCTGAATGGGCGTTCACATTGTATGTCGTGTGGCTCGCAGCTTCGTGCGATTGACCTTGTGCCACTCTTCTCGTTCCTTGTGCTACGTGGGCGGTGTCGTGATTGTACGTCGCGTATCTCGTCACGCTACTTCATTGTTGAAGTGACGACAGGTATTTTGTTTGCGCTCATTGCCGCGCAGTTTTTTGCGATACCTTTCTTATGGGCACTTTTCAGCATCGTCGTCGCGCTTCTTGTTGTGGTGTTTGTATACGATCTTCGTCATACGATTATCCCTAATGAAGCGGTGCTGCTCCTTACGCTCTGCGCTGCGGCGTTTCTCAGCTACCAGTATGTGCAGGGGGCAGGCATCTCGCTTGTGTACAACATTGCTGCAGCAGTGTTAGCTTCGGGTATTTTTGCAACGCTCTGGCTCGTAAGTCGCGGGCGATGGATTGGGCTCGGCGACGCGAAGCTCATGCTCCCGCTCGGGCTCTTCTTAAGCGCGAGTGGTACACTCTCATTTATCGTGCTTGCGTTTTGGATTGGTACGCTGTATGTCGGCGTTGTTGCGCTCACGAAAACTATCGCAAAGCGCCTCGTCCACAACCACTTTTCGCTCCCTCGATATACAATGCGAAGTGAAGTACCGTTTGGGCCGTTTCTTATTGTTGGTTTCTTCCTTGTACTCCTTGCGCATGTCGATATTCTCACGCTTACACAATCATTCGCTGACGCGACGACACGGCTCGTCTATCTTTGGCTGCTCAAGTAACATGCGCGCTCGCGCCGGTTTCTCACTCGTCGAACTCATGATTGCTATTACCGTTATGACATTCGTGACGGGTATCGTGGTCGTGCAGTTTTCTGGTTTTGATTCCGCGATTGTTACGAAAGCGCGGGCATACGATGCGGCGCAGGCGGTGCGCGCCGCACAGGCGTACGCCACACAGATTCGTGCTGCGTCCTCAACAGACACCGCGTTCGCTACGCAGTATCTCGCCCGCTTTACAAAAGGTTCAGAGGAAATTCTTATCATGCGCAAAGAGGGGGAAGGTACGGCGCAGCCGATAGAATATCGACAGTTGACCGCAGGCTATAAAACGCAAAAGCTCTGCACCGTTTCCGCAGATGGAAGCGTGCATGCCGCCTCGACGGTAGGGCAGATGCTCGATATTGCGTTTCAACGACCTGATATTGCGGCCTCTTCAACACCAAGCTGGGCGATACCCGCGTCGCCAGTTGTTCGAAGCTATGTCGGTATTGCGGGTGCCGATTTGTCGCTCATCCATTGGATAGAAGTTGACCATACGGGATCTGTTGCCGTCGTACCCTCGGCGCTCCTTTGTGAATAATTATGAAAAAGCATTTGCTCCAAAGAGGATTTACCCTTGTTGAAATGATGGTTTCTGTTGCGCTCTTTGCAACGGTTATTTCTGTTGCGCTCCCTACTATGATTGTCGTCATGAAGGCGTCAGCGCGCGCACAGGCGCTCCAAACCACCATCGACAACACCTCGTTTGCCCTCGATGCTATGTCACGACAAGTTCGCCTCGGCAAAGACTATCGCTGCACCGATGAAACCATTACTCCTACAGAGTGGAATACTGTCACCAGTGAAGATTATCATTTTGATGAACCTCTCGACTGTGTAAATGGTGCGTCGACACTTATCTTTCTCGACCAGTACGGCACGCGACAAGCCTATCGATTCAACAGTGCCTCATCAACCCTCGAAGGCTGGCATGCTGGCGCAGGAAGTTGGATTCCGCTGACCTCGCCGCGCGTCCTGGTTGACACGGCGAAGTTTATGGTAACTGGGGCGCCTATCTATGATGGCGTCCCGCCGCTTGTGAATTTTACGCTTCGTGGCGCGGCTAAGGACGAGGTTGGCGCTCCTCCATTTACGCTTTCGACAAGCATGACACAGTATGCTTCGGAGCGCAGTTTTGCGATGCGGCAACTTGGACAAGGCGCGGCGAACATAAACTTCACCGCGGGTGCCAGCCTTGGTGCAGCGCTGACAGCGCTCGACGATATTGATGGCAATGGCGTGAGTGACATTCTTGTCGGCATGCCAGGGTATAATGGTAGTAAAGGTGGCGCACAGGTCCTTTTCATGCTTCCTGATGGCAACGTGGAGGGGTCACTTCTCTTAAGTGAAGGTACAAACGGCATGCCGTCATTTAGTAATGACTCGAACGTCGGTGCCGCCGTTGCAAGTCTTGGCGATATTGATGGCGACGATACCATCGAAGTACTCATTGGTGCTCCTGGGTACGCAACAAGCTCCGGCGCGGTGTATGTCACGACGCTCCAGGATATGGATACCGCAACAGACACGGTGCGCATTACGCCTGCAGGACTTACGCAAAACGATGCCTTTGGCGCAAGTATTGCCTCGCTTACCGAGGGAGAGGTTGTTATTGGTGCGCCTGGCGATGACGACGCTTGTCAAAACTGTGGCGCCATTTATATCGCAGAAATTACCGCAAGTAAAACACTCACGGTCATCACGAAGATAGCAACAGGCCTCAGCCTCTCTCTGGGTGACGCCTTTGGAAGTAGTGTTGCGTATCTCGGGCGAGATTTTGAGGATCGGCGCATGCTGCTCGTTGGTGCGCAAAGCGCAGTGTGTGCAAATGGCAATGAGTGCGGCGCAGTGTACTTGCTGCATCTTACCAGCGCAAACACGGTCGACGAAGTAACTCGTTTTGCAAGTGGGCTTCTCGGTATGCCGACACTGAATGCTTTTGCGCACTTCGGCATAGCGGTTACAAGCGCAGGAGATTTAGATAACGACGGCATCCGCGACTATATTATTGGTGCAGAAGAGCAGGGCGGTACGGGTTCGGTATACGTTTTATTTATGAACCTCGACGAAACAATTCGAGAGTATCGACGCGTGACGAGTGGTCAAAACGGCGGCCCTGCACTTACCGTAGGTGACGCGTATGGCAGCGCACTCGCCACTATGGGCGACCTCAACGGCGACCTCATCACCGACTTCCTCATCGGTGCGCCAGGGGATGGAAACAGCGGAGCATTCTACGTATTATTCGGTAAATAACACACCATGACACGATCATCACACCAAGGATTTACGCTCATTGAAACACTGGTTGCTATCAGTGTGCTTGTCATTGCGATTGTGGTGCCACTTCGCGTTATTTCGCAAAGTCTCAAGAGTGCTTCATTTACGCGCGAAAGCATAACCGCAGCGCATCTTGCGCAAGAGGGCGTCGAGCTCATGAACATTGCAGTGGCGTCGAGCACGGGCGATTTGAATACCTACTGGGATTGGGATACAAGCACCTACCCGCAAAGCGGTTTCTCATTTGAGCCAATAACACGCGAGCTTATTCACTGTGATTCAACTTCGGCAAATCCGTGTAAAATGTATCTTGGCGAAGAAGGCTATACGCACGCAATAACCGCATCGACAACGCCGTTTGCGCGTGCACTCTATGTTCGCCTGAATGATGTCGACCCGCTTCGTGTCGCGGTTGAATCAGTAGTGACGTGGCGAAATGTGTTTGGCGTAACATCGACCTCATCAAGAACGGTGTGGTTCTATAATAGGTATGAGTAAAAAAGCATCAACAGAACAAGGCTACGTACTACTCCTTGCCGTGCTCGTGAGTACTATTGTTATGACGCTGGGAACGCTCATTGCGGGTTTTGTGCGGCACGATCTCGCGCTCGCAGGGGCGGCAGACGAAAGTGATGTCGCATTTTATGCAGCAACGTCGATGATGAATTGTGGGCAATTTTATGAATTCAACCCAAAACACAAAGGATATTTCAATCCAACGACAGATCTTGATGGTAGAGAACTCACTTGTTTTGATACCACTGCCACGTACGGAAATGGAACAGGTATCCCTTCAGGTGATCTTCAGGAATACGAATTCAATTGGACAACAGGAAGCGGTCAAGAACTTTGCTCAATACTCCAAGTCGTGAAGACCGCAGAAACAAGTGGCATTTCTACGCGCATGATTGCGCGCGGCTATAACGTGCCGTGCAATGTTGTTACTAAGCGTGCAGACGCGGTGGAGCGCGTTATCGAAGCTAATTACTAATATGGAACCAAAACTCTTCAAAAATCCCGAGGAAGAAATAGCGCATCTGCGTGCAGAGCTTTCGCGTCGCGAGGCGGCACTTGCAGAAGAGAAGGCTTCGCCTGAAAAAATCGCCGCAGCGGGAAGAGAAGTGGTGCGCGACTACGCAGTACGCCCGGCACACGAAGTGCTTGCGCAAGAAAACATGCCGACGTTCAGTGTGAAGCCAAAGGTCGGTGCGACCGAAACTGTCAAAGAACCAAAAGCATATTTCCTTGAGAAAATGAAAGTCGAAGGCGTCAAAAAAACATTGCTGCTTCTGGAAAAGGAAAATAACCCCCAGCTCGTCGACCTTGTGCATGATGCGCTTGTTGAAGAGCTTCGTGCCGGCATTGTCGTGCCTGACCTCAGAGAGGGCGCGCCGCACTTTGAAGCGCTTCACATGTCGCTCTTCGAGATTTCAATTGCGCGCACCCAAGGTGACAATGCGGAGAAGGTGCCACTCAAAGATGATCTTCGCGTCATGATGCAATTTTTCGCAGGCATGCAGTCGATGGGCTATGGCGGACGAGCGGCGCACTACACGTTTGAAATCGCCGTCGCAGAAGCATCGAGTGATATTGTATTTTATATCGCGGTCCCTACTGCCGCTGCTGAGCTTTTTGAGAAGCATCTCCTCTCGCTTGTTCCCCGGGCGTCGATTGCTTTTGTGCCGAAAGATTACAGCATTTTTGTGCCGCAAGGCGTCGCCTACGCAGCGGTTGCTCGTCTTGCGGAGCACGCTATTAACCCTCTTGCTCCCGTCGAGAGCTTTTCACATGACCCGATTGATGTCGTCGTACAGGCGCTGACAAAAATAGAGCACACGGGCGCAGGTGCTGCGATTCAGTTTGTGATTGCAACGCACCAAAACAGCGTAGATCGTCGCTCGATGGAAGAGATTCAGAAGCGAGTAAAAAAAGGCGATGATCCAAAAGTTGCCATTAAGGAAAGCACCTTCGGCGGCGCGGCGCTCTCGACACTCGGCTCGCTCTTTAAGAGCGCGGAAGCGGCAGCGAAAGAAAAAGAAAAGCTGCAAGGCGTCGACCGCTCACAAGAACTGAAGCGATACGAACAGAAGCTTGCGTCAGGTACCATGAACGCTGAGGTACGTATCGTAACCTCTGCAAAGACGCTCGACGAAGCGCGTCATATTGCGCTCGACATTCAGTCTGCATTTAACCAGTTTGATGCGCAAGACAGCAATCGTATTACTTGGAAGACGCTCGAAGGGGGCGCCGCGCGCGACATGGTACGCAGCTACAGCTTCCGCGAACCAGAAGCAACATACGCACTCGCCCTCTCTCAAGAAGAACTCGCGCTCATGGCGCACTTTCCACAAGTCGGCACCGCAAAAACGTCGCAGCTTAAGCAAACAGGCTCCAAGCGCGCCGCAGCACCACTCGCAATTGCGCACGACGGAACGCTCCTCGGCATCAATCGCTACCAAGGCACGGAAACACGGATTTTCATCACGCCAGAAGACCGTCTGCGTCACTTCTATATTATTGGTCAGACCGGTACCGGTAAAACAACGCTGATGAAAAACATGGTCGTGCAAGATATCCTCAATGGCGATGGTGTTTGCATGATCGATCCGCACGGCACCGACCTCGCCGACATCATGGGTGCCATTCCGCCGGAACGCTACGACGATGTTATTTACTTCGACCCTGCCTACATGGAGCGCTCGGTCGGGCTCAATATTCTTGAATACAACCCACAGAAGCCTGAAGAAAAAACGTTCGTCGTGAACGAACTCCTCGCTATTTTTAAGAAGCTCTACAGTGCTGAAAGTATGGGGCCGATGTTTGAACAGTACTTCCGTAACGCGGCGCTTCTTATTCTTGATGACCCTGAGTCCGGCTCGACGCTCCTTGACATCTCGCGCGTCTTCGCCGACAAAGCGTATCGCGATTACAAACTCTCGAAAGCGAAAAACCCAATCGTCGTGCAGTTCTGGCGCGAGATAGCAGGGAAGGCAGGCGGTGAAGCATCGCTCGAGAACATCGTGCCGTATATCACCTCAAAAATCGATACCTTCACCGGCAACGACTACATGCGTCCAATTCTCGGGCAGCAACACTCAACCTTTAACTTCCGTGAGATGATGGATTCGAAAAAGATTTTCCTCGTGAATCTCTCGAAGGGGCGTCTCGGCGAGCTCAATGCCAACCTTATCGGTATGATGATTGTCGGCAAGTTCCTTATGGCAGCGCTCTCACGTGTGGACGACCCCACCAAGGGCTATCCACCGTTCTACCTCCACATGGATGAGTTCCAAAACATTTCGACCGACTCCATTTCGCAAATCCTCTCCGAAGCACGTAAATACAAACTCGGACTCACGGTTGCGCACCAGTTTATCGCGCAACTTGATGAGTCGATTAAGAACGCGGTGTTCGGTAACGTTGGCAATAAGGCAGCATTCCGTGTTGGCCCTGACGACGCTGCGTTTCTCGAAAAGCAATTCGCCCCCGAATTCACCGCGAGCGACCTCGCTTCCGTTGAAAATCGTAACGCGTACGTGAGCATGCTGGTGAGCGGCGTCCCGGCCCGTCCATTTTCACTCGAGACACTCCCGCCACCAGCGTCCGATGCTGCCCTTGTCCAAAAACTCATCGAATACTCGGTCACGCGCTATGGCCGTTCCCGAGCCGATGTCGACGCAGAAATTATGCAGCGATATATTGCATAATACTCAAAAGTGTGGTATAAAAACAGCGCGCAATTCATGCGCGTTTGTTCTCTTGCTCCTCACACTTTCTGAAGAAGGATTGTATGCAAAAACCAAAAATGATCGTTGTCGACGCTGGCATTATGCTGGGTATAAATAACGGCGGCGGCGACATTACGGCAAAGGAGCACTCGCTCCGTCTCGTTGAGATCTGTTTCGACGCCGAAATCCCCGTGTACATCACGGGTGCCGGACTCGAGATTGTTTGTCTCGAAAAGAGTATCGTTGAGCGCGTCAAAGGGGTTTACCTTGAGACGCATCGCACGAGAAAGCTCTGGTACGACGCTTGCATGCTTAGCCGTGTTGCGCCGTGCGACGCGCTCTACGTGAGTGCGCGGAAGAATGAGCGTGCCGCGGCAAGCGCGATGTTCATGGTGCCGGTTGCAGTTGCTGACCCGATTGTGAATCGTCTTGGGTACTGCTTCGATACCGCGCTGCATACGAGGCCTGGCTACATCTTCACGAACCTGAAGCTCTTTGTTGAAGGGCTCGAAGAAGTCGTTACTGCGAGCAATCGCCGCGTGCATACGCGGTATCCTGCGCTTGCGTAAATAAGCACAGAAATCCTCCTTTGAAAGCCACCGCCTCGGTGGCTTTTTCTTTTGCGTTTTTCCGCGTGGCAGGGTATAGTTCGTGCATATGCAATATGATTTTTCAGCCTTTGATACAAAGGCAAAAGATATTTTTGAATGGCTTCAGACAGAATACGCGGGTATTCGTGCAGGACGCGCAACACCGCAGCTTCTTGATAGCGTGCGCGTGAGCGCGTATGGCGCAATGTCCGCAATGAACCAAGTCGCATCCGTGACGGTCGAAGAAGCGCGAACACTTCGCGTTTCCGTGTGGGATGCGTCGCTCGTGAAGGCAGTCGAAAAGGCGCTCATCGAAGCAGACCTTGGCGTGTCGGTTGTTGTTGATGGCAACGGCATGCGCGTGATGTTCCCCGAGCTCTCATCGGAACGCCGCGAACAGCTTATGAAGCTTGCGAAGACAAAGCTTGAAGAGGCACGTATTTCGATTCGCGGACTTCGCGACGACGAAAACAAAAAAATCGTCGCCGAACTTCCTGGCGAAGACGACGCCCGTCGTGCGAAGGAAACACTCCAAAAGAAAGTCGACGAGGCAAACGGAAAACTTGCCGACATGTTCGCATTGAAGGAGAAGGAAATGAGCATCTAATATGGCAGTTCTTATTTTCTTTGCCGTACTTTTGGTGCTCGTCATTGCGCACGAATGGGGGCACTTTATTGTTGCAAAAAAGACCGGCATGCGTGTCGATGAATTCGGCTTCGGCTTTCCACCAAAACTCTGGGGGAAAAAGTACAACGGCACCGAATATAGCCTGAACGCGCTACCGCTCGGCGGCTTTGTAAAAATCTACGGGGAAGACTCGCTCCTCAAAAGTGACGAAGAACGTGCCGCTGATCCCGATTTCAAACATTCCTTCATTGCAAAGCCACGCTGGGCACAAGCCTTGGTACTCGTCGCAGGTGTTACTATGAACGCGCTTGTCGCATGGGTTTTGTTCTCGGTCATTTTTATGGTCGGTGCGAATACCGTGGTTTCTGAAGAAGAAGCAACAAACGCTCGACTTACCGTTATGTCGGTTGCTGCGGATTCCGCAGCGAGCGAGGCGAGAGTTCCTGTCGGTGCAGAAATTATTGAAGTACAGCGCAAAGGTAGCGAAGCTCCCGAACTTGTGCCGAGCGCATTTCGTGCATTCACCGGCGCTTCAACGGAATCAATCAGCATCACGTACAAACTCGGTGACGAAGTAACAACAGTACTTGTAGAGCCACAAACGGGGAAGATTGCTGAGGAGCCGCTGCGCCCTGTAGTCGGGCTCTCAGTTGCGCTCGTTGAAACCGTTTCGTACCCCGTACATGAGGCAGTCTGGCATGGACTTACGACGACAGGCACACAGCTCTACGCCGTCGCGGATGGACTTCTCCAGTTCTTCAGTCGTGCAGTCGTAGGGCAGGCGAACCTCGATGAAGTATCAGGGCCGATTGGCCTCGTGTCGATGGTCGGCAGTGCTGCGCAAAACGGCTTTGTTGCACTTATGCAGCTTACTGCGTTTATCTCACTCAACCTTGTGGTGATTAACCTCTTGCCATTTCCGGCGCTTGACGGCGGACGCCTTCTCTTTGTTGCTATTGAAGCGGTGCGCCGCAAGGCGCTTCCGTCGAAGCTGGTGCTGTACGCAAATGCTGCAGGATTTGTATTCCTTTTGGGGCTCATGGCGGTCGTGACGGTAAGCGACATTGTAAAATTATTCTAAGATACAGCAAACACCCGCGGGTGTTATTTGTTTGGAATATGGGTTATCCACAGCAAAACAGTTTCAGTTTTGCGCATGTGGATATATACTGTTCGTATATGAAAGAAAACAACCAGTTCATTCGAACCTCACTTGCCCTCATCGCCCTGGCCTTCATCCTCATCATAAGCATCGTCCTCCGCTACACCGGAGCCGCTGATGTTTCAACATCTGCAGAAATTCAAAACACCGCACCAACCGTCGACACCATCCGCTTTGCAACAAGCGCATACGGCGCAGACGACTTAACCACCAGCGGCATCCTCCCGAACATAGGAGTAGACCGCACTATCCACGTGAACGGTCAAATCACCGATCTTAACGGAGAAAACGACATCGCCTCGTCAACGCTTTCCCTTGTCTTCTTCCGCACGAGTAAAGGAAACACCTGTACCGCCGACAAAAACGACTGCTACACCGTGAATACCTGCGCCACTACCTACACCGATGGCGACAACACCCAAATCACCTACAACTGCGAAGTACCCCTCGCCTACTGGGTAGACGGCACCGACAGCTCTTCAATCTACGAAAGCGACAACTGGTCAGCATACGTCACCGTCAGTGACACCGCAGGCCTCTCAGCTGCAAGCACGGGAACCATCGAAATGAACTCACTCCTCGCCCTCAACCTTCCTGACGATATCGACTATGGCACACGTTCACTTGCTGAAGTCT
>MFMN01000023.1 GCA_001783515.1 Candidatus Kaiserbacteria bacterium RIFCSPLOWO2_12_FULL_50_10
CACGTAGTGAGAATCGGTGTCATCTTGCGCGATGTTTCCATGGGAGGCTTTTTCTTCTTGCCGCGACCGCGCCGCTGGATGAACGTGAGCGTCACGCTCTGCTCCGTACGCGCCTTCTCGTGTTCTTCGGGTGTGAGCGACGGAGAGGGGAGTACAAAGGTTCTCCCAATCTTCGTGCCACCCTTCTCCCGAAGTTCGATAGGTTCGCCAGCGGGGAAGAAAAACGCATGTGCAACGGCGATGTTCGATTGGTGAATCTTGCTGTCCGCGAAGAGCGAATCCAGCAGCCCTGCAAAAGTCGCTGCAAAGAGAAAATCTTGCCGTAGAGCACTAGGCAACCCCGATGCTATTTGATTCAGAATCCCCAGCTTTGCAGGGTCTTTGATCAAGACAAGAGAGGTTGCAAACCAGTTGCGCGACCATTTTTCCAGTGTTTCCTTATGGCGCTCCTGGATAATGGTTGCAATCTCCTCCCGTGTTGACCACACGGTGGGAAGACCCATTTCGATTTCGCGCATTTCATGCATGAGACTGCGCATAAAAGGAAGCGAAACAAAAAAATGAATCAAATCAATCACAATGGCAACGGGGAGATAAACCCGCGAGAGCAATTCCCGCAAAAACTTGAGCATAGTAATCTCCTAAAAAGAAAAAGAATGAAAGAAAGGTACAAGTCGCATTACTTGTACCACTAGTGCACCACTGTGTCAACAGCCCGCACGAGGCTTTTAATGTATTGACATTGTCACTACGCTCGTTATACTGGCAACATGACAACACAAGCAACACTACAGTTACGTATAGACGCAAAGACAAAGAATGCTGCACGTAAAGTTTTTGATGAAATCGGCATCGATATGTCAGGCGCTGTGAAGCTTTTTCTCACAAACGTGATACACCGGCAGGGGATTCCTCTTGATTTGCGTACCGAAAACGGATTCACGCTCGCGCAAGAACAAGCGCTTATTGCAGAAGTAGAAGAGGCAAAACAATCATCTCGAAAGTATGCAACCGTCGATGCGCTCATGGCAGATTTAGCGCGATAGCATATGCAGTACGACATCGTCAAAACAAAACGCTTCAAAACAGCCTACAAAAAAGTCTCACAACTCAAAGGGTTTAAAGAAGATATATTTGTGCAGGTGGTTACTGAGCTTGCAGAAGGGAATGCTCTCGATGCAACGTATCGCGACCACGCACTCATGGGCAATCTCCGCACCTTTCGAGAGTGTCATCTCGCCCCAGACATTCTCCTCCTCTATCAGATTGATAAAAATGTTCTCACCCTCGCACTGGTAAACATCGGAAGTCACGCAAGTCTTTTCAGGTAATAAAAAACGAAGCGTGCAATGCCTTTTTTACTATCTGTCCGCCTGAAAAGGTTGCCCGCTAGCGCGGACCTGGGGCAACCTTGCTGCTAAGGTTGTCGGCCTCCGCCGACACTTTTTGTTGTGTTTGCTAGCGCAAACACGGCAGAGAGCGCTCTTTTCGCCCTTCTCGGCGGACAAAAATGTAAAAAGCAACAAGCCTTGGCTTGTTGCTTTTTACATTTTTGTCCGCCCAATGGGGCGATGTTGGAACTTGGATAGATCAACAAGAAGTTCATGATATACAATAATAGGACAACAAGATATATCGTAACGCAAGTCGTTAAAAATTAAGTATAGATGGTATAATTAAGGTACAGCACCTTCACATAAAAAATAAGTTTCAACAAATCAACCCGTTTTAGAGTTTAATTTACTCAAAGATCCCTTGTCTTTTTAGGTGCATGGGGATTATATTCTTTTGGATCGCCCGACATTGACATGGACATATTAGAAAGTCCATGTGGAATAACGCGCCGTACATAGTGTTGCAGTCAATGAGGTGCTTTCGCATCGGAGTTGTGTGCAACATGATGAGTGGCGCAAGTAGCGCGTAAAAAAACATGAAGAAATGATACGGTCAACAACCAATGTCTATTCTCGAGGCTACAAGCAGTTTTACCTTTAGGTGCAACTACTCGTCCTGCGCGATGCTGACTCGGGGCGAGTAGTTGTATTTTTAGATAAAACGCTTGTAGTCTCTTTTATTAGAGCCTCAGCGATAATTCTAACAGGAAGTATGTGTGATTTTTTCATAAAAGGTCAAACAATTCTTATTTTTGGCATCGCACACAGTGAGGCGGTTATGCTCCGTTATGAAATATTTCATAATGTTTTGCAAAGAGCTCTTTATGCATATCCTTCTGGATCATGTAGCAAAGTTTCTCTTGCATCTCATAGGCGCATAATCGCCTCTTAGCGTATATGAAGAAAAACTACACACATACACATCCGAAAATTAACCTACGAACAGAGAAGGATCTTTTGTTATTTTTAAATGCAAAAGCAACAAAGGATAGAAGATATAAAATCCCTAGAAAACTCGTCTCTCAAAAAGATGTAGCGTACATTCGCCAAAATGTCCATTTAGACTGGAAAGACTATGCCTATGGTGGTGACTCTTTGAAATTCGAGAGTGCTGCAGAGAAAGGTAAAATGACGCGTTCAATTAAGCAAAATTCTTGTCTAGATGTTGTAAACAGGAGATTGAATGCATCGTTCCGACGAGTGTTAGATAAGCACGTGCCTGATGTTTTTTATGGTTCAGTTTCGGGGCGAACCCACATACTTGCTGCAAAGGAATTAACGAACGGAAAGAAAACTGTATTTTTGTCGTTTGACATACAGAAGTTCTTTGAGTCAATCTCTTCGAATAGAGTTCAAAGGTTCTTTGTGAAGGCTGGGTGCACTAAAGAAATTGCTGACTTTCTTGTATCAATTACGTGCGTACCCCTTGGAGTTAAAGGTTTACAGAAGGATAAGCTGTCGCTTGCTCGAGGTTTTCCAACATCTCCAAGGCTTGCCCTTTGGTGCACTTTTGAAATTTTCTCGAAACTAAACAGAATACTACAAAAAAGTTTTAGTCATTTATTTCCAAAAATAGTATTATATGTCGATGATATTGGGATATCGCTTAAGAATCCAAGTGAGGATGAGATAGTTCAAATCAGAGACCTTGTGTTTGAATTGATAGAGTCTGACAAGAATGGACTCAGTCTTACAGTGCATCGCGACCCGCCAAAATTTAGGGTGCAAAAAGTGGAGGGGAGAGCAGAGCATCTCGGAGTTGCTATTGGTAAGAGCAAGATTGCTGTTGGTTCAAAAACGGTGAGGAATATCGCGATTGTAAAGAATCAGCTACTCTCTACTAATGATAAAGATGAAAGAGGAAGAGTTCTCCAGAAGAAACGCGGGCTTATGAATTATAGAAAAACAGTAACAAAAAATAATCTCTAAATGTTAAACTCTCAGCAAAGTGAGAACCATAACTCTTTGCTCTCCTGCACAGGTTCCATGCCAACAGAGAGTAGCGGAGCTTGTGGGGTGGGAGGATTTTTCACAAAGTGTGTGCGGAGGGTTGATAATATAAAGCTTTAATGCAATACTAACGAATCATTAATAATCAACGAAATAGTAAAAAATGTTTTCATTTATAACCAAATACTTCCAGGCCTTTGGCACTCCAGTCTCTACTGTCATTTTAATGGAACTGCTCTCTGAGTTTGCAAGGTATGGCAGTAAATATGATTTAACAGAAACCGAGAGGAAGTTATTTGAATTTTTGCTCACAGAAGCATCACGTATGGTGAAAAATTTCAATAATTTTTTTAAGGATAAGTATGGATTTTCTTTAATCAAAAACATGAATGACGAGAAAAGATCTGTAATGTTTTGGTTTGTTGCCTTATTTTACTACGTGAATATTTCAGAGTCTTTTCAGTACAAGAAGTACGGATATAGTGCTGATGCCATTAAAAAATTAGCGGAAAACTTCTTCTCAATCGTCGAAGCTGTACACGGAGAAGTGGACGCGCTTGATATTTTTGCGCATCTAGACACAGATGTTGGTAGACCAGAACATATGATTGAGGCACAGATGTGGCTGGAATTAAATATACCAAGTTTGTGGTGTGACTATATGAATACTTCTATGCAAATGCTCCCCAATGATCCAGTGGATATGATGCTTAGAATCGAATCTGCTGCAGAATTTCATGGATTGTTAGAGTTTCTGAACGACTGGTTAGAGAACAAAAAATTACTCTACCCCTCATAATTGCTATTTTGTTAATTTGGTAAGTATACATTTTGCAAAAGTTTGAATTATTACAACTGCAGTTACTACGCAGATATAAAGTACATTTACATTAAGGCGCAACTCTTTGCTCTCCCGCCCGGGTTCCATGCAAACGGAGCATTAGCGGAGTTTGTAGGGACGGAGAGTTATCCACACGAAACTATTGCGTTTTTGGGCATATAATGGTAGTAGTTGGAAACCATTATGCAATCATTTGAATACAAAAAAGCTATTCAGGCAATTAACTACTTTGTACGAGAGAGGGGCGGTAGTGAAAAAAAGCTTAATTTACTTAAATTACTTTTTCTCGCCGACAGATATCATATACGCAGGTATGGGCGCCCTATTTTTAATGACGTGTATTTTGCCATGACGTATGGTCCTGTTGCGTCTGCCGTGAAGGACGTTATAGAGTTTTCAGACTTTCTCAGTGAGATGGAAAAGGAATATGCGCGCGGTTTTCTTGCAAAAGGCAAAGAGGATAATGCAGTGGAGAGTATTGCGTCTGTCGATGAGAAAGTATTCTCAAAAAGTGATCTCGAGGCACTGCGATTCGTTGTTGAAAATTTTGAGGATAAGAATCTAGTGACGGAGACTCATCGATATCCTGAATGGAAGCGTTTCGAGGCTGGACTCATCACTATCCGTAGCAGAGAAGAAATGAAGTATGAGGATTTTTTCGAAAATCCAGATGATGGACTTAAGGACCCGTTTGCGCTCAGCGATGAACTTCTTTTGAGTTCCAAAGAAATGTTTAGAGAAGCCGAGGCTGAGTCTGTTCGTTGGAGGTAACTGTTGGGATATGGATATTCCTGCAGTTATTCGTTTGGGTGTGAGTTTACAGAGAGGGGCTGTGTATAGATTTATTGACCCCGCTCTACATACAGCCCCTCACTATTATGTGGTGCTAAACGTTGATCCCAAAGCTGATACTGTACTTGTGCTTTGCATTGCAACATCACAGGTAGGGAAGGCGCAGTCGCGTGTTGCGTTGCGTAGGCAGAATCCAGGAACCATTGTTGTTATTCAGGTAGAAGATACGACGGTGTTTCCTCGCAAGAGTGCGTTTGACTGTAACAGTGTGTACAGTGTTTCCCCTGAAGAGCTTGCTCAAAAAATCAACGCAAGCAGAATCAGTAGTATGGACATGGTACTTGAAGAAGATTTAGTAAACCGTATTGTTGCTGGTGTCCACTTGAGTGATGTTGTTGCGGGTGAGTTAAAGGAATTGCTTTAATGCATCCCCGCGACATCAAAGGTTAAGAAAACAAAATGACACATCGTACGATGTGTCATTTTACAGGTCCGCCTGAAAAGATTGCCCGCTGGCGCGGGCCGGGGCAACCTTGCTGCTAAGGTTGTCGGCCTCCGCCGACACTTTTTATTGTGTTTGCTGGCGCAAACACGGCAGAGAGGGCTCTTTTCGCCCCTTCTCGGCGGACAAAAATGTAAAAAGCAACAAGCCTTGGCTTGTTGCTTTTTACATTTTTGTCCGCCTAGTAGGGCTCGAACCTACGACCTTGCGCTTAAGAGGCGCCTGCTCTACCAGCTGAGCTATGGGCGGAAATATTTTCTTGTACCAGACAATCCTGCAGGGTGCTGCTCTATCTGCTGTGTTTGCGTAAGCAAACACTTCCAGAAAGCGTCGGCGGAGCCGACATCCCTAGCAGCTGGCCAAGCCCCGATCCGCGAAGCGGCTGGGCCTTTCCAGCCGAGCTATGGGCGGATATTGATTTGATCTGTATCGAATCTGGTGCCGACACTATACCGTATTTTGGCAAAAAATCAACAGTTTGGCTAGCTTTGCACGGTGCAGCTGTTGCAGGACAAGAAAAAAGCCCGGGCACTTCGTGTCGGGCTTTGAAGGTGCAGCAGCGCTGCAGTTACTTGGTGAGGACGCGGCGACCGAGCCACACGCCGCCTGTTTCGATGCCGGCGGCATCGTCCCAGGAGAAGGTGTAGAGCTGCGAACGACTCTTCTTGCGCATCTCCTTGTGGGGGATGCAGTAGGGCGCGACCGTGTGCGCAATGATGCGGCAGTCGTACTCGTAGTACTTCACCGTCACTTTTTTCTGGAGAAGGAAGTCGCGATGCTCCATCAGTTTGTTGCCCGTCCAGAGCTCGGTGCGGACAGGCTTGTTGAACGCGCTGCACGACCATTCGTCGCTGCCTTGACCGCGTCGGACACAGGTCATGCGGCCTTTCTTTCCGTAGATCCGCGGGACTTCATGCGCGGGGACGCACAAGAGATGCATTGTCCCTCGGATGTCGTCCGCGTTTTCGCGGCATTCTTCAGCAGCGTTTGCCCCCGCATCGCTGCGGAAGATGCGCTTCCCAGCCTGCCAGGCACCGATGCCGATGTTCAGCGTCTCAGCCTGCGCGTACGCCTGCTGACGACGGGCAATCTGCCCCTTCGTTTCGGCAGTTGTGGCGCGGCCGCCCTGCAGAGTGCATTCGGCAAAAATCGGCGCCTTGATGACACAGGTCAAGAGGGCCTTCGAAAAGAGACGGCTCTGATCCATCGACGCCTGTTCGGCGTGCGACAGACAGAACGCCGGTTCGCCATAGCGTCCGCGGCATTCGAAGAACGCATCGTCCGGCAAGCCGGTCAAGTTGGTCGTCGAGAGCTGCCGCCACTCGACGTAGCGAAACTCCACAGTTTGGCCAACCTGAGAACGCGAGACCGGTGGTGGCCCGCGCTTGAGCGGGACGACGACACAGCCGGAGAGGAGCAGCATGAGCGCTGCAAAGAGAGCGAGGAGAAAGCGGTTCATAGAAACCTCCAAAAAAGTGAGAGGACAAGGGGAACGAACTCAAAAACTATACCACAATTTCATAATAAATCAAGTACGTTCGAGCGTATGTATTGGTTCCAGGTAACTCTATGGTATGATAGCGCAATGAAAAAGCCAACATTTCCTCGTTTTTTGCTGCAGTTCATCATGATTATTATTGGCGCGACACTTGTTGTTGTCTACGCGGATAAAATACTATGAATGAAGCCGTTACCTTTTTAGAAACCTATGGCTACCTCGCGGTACTTATCGGCTCTATATTTGAAGGCGAAATAATGCTGTTCGTTGCAGGCATCCTTTCGCATAAGCAGGTGCTTGACCTCAGCTTCCCGATTATTTTTATAGCCGCGGCACTCGGTGCGCTGCTTGGCGATAATATTTGGTTTTTCTTAGCGAGGCGACATCGTGCGTGGGTGAGTGTCCGCATGCCAAACGCCTACGGACGTGCCCGCGCAATGTTTGCTGTCTACGAAAAGCGTCCGCGGACATTTGCCGCAGGCATGCGCTTCATGTATGGCTTCCGTACGCTTGTGCCGCTTTCCATGGGGCTCTCGCATGTGCCGTACCGCACCTTTGTGCTCTGGAATTTTCTCGGCGCACTTGCATGGTCGGGGGTAATTACGGGTGCGGGGTACTACGCGGGCGCATTTCTCACCGAGCTCTTTGGTCGACTGCCGCTCCGTGAAGTAAAAATGCTTATTGCAATTGCGGCGCTCCTCGGCATTGCCTACCTTGCGCATCGCCTCATTGAACGTGGCGCGCGAAAAGTCGCCCATGTGCCCGAGGGCATACTCTCTGAAAACAAACTATAATCATGACACAAGAACAAGCACTGAGCATTCTCAAAACGGGCGCAAACGTATTTCTCACCGGTGAACCGGGCGCGGGGAAAACGTATACCCTCAACCGCTATCTCGCACATCTTGATGCGTGCGGTGTTTCTGTGGCCGTGACCGCATCGACGGGGATTGCGGCAACGCACGTCAGCGGCATGACGATTCACGCCTGGAGCGGCATCGGCGCGCGCGACTCGCTCAGTGAGCAGGATATCGACATGGTGCTCCAAAAAGAGAAGTACGTGAAGCGTATGCGTAAAGCAAACGTGCTGGTAATCGACGAAATCTCGATGCTCTCCGCTGGCGCGCTCGATGCGGTGGAAATACTGTGTCGTCGCGCACGGGGTATCGGCGAACCGTTTGGCGGGATGCAGCTTATTGTGGTTGGTGACTTTTTCCAGCTTCCACCGATTACGCCCTACGGGCAAGTGCCGCAGTTTGCATTTGAATCACCCGCATGGAAGCGTGCCAACATGCTGACCTGCTACCTTGAAGAACAACACCGTCAAGAAGACGAACTCTTGCTCGGGCTCCTTTCGTCGATTCGGCGCGCCGAGGTTGAAGAAGAGCATTTTAATCTTCTTGCAGAACAAACCGATATTGCGTACGAAGGTGTCGAGCCAACACGGCTCTTTACCCACAACAAAGACGTCGATGCGCTCAACGCCGCCGAACTCGCAAAACTAAGCGGTACCAAAAAGCGCTACACCATGCGCGGCACAGGCGCAAAGCCGCTTGTCGAGGGGCTTATGAAAACTTGTCTTTCGCCACAAACGCTCGACCTTGCCGTCGAGGCGATGGTGATGTGTACCAAAAACAATTTCGAAGCGGGGTACGTGAACGGCACGCTCGGACGCGTGGTGGAATTTTCAAAAGGCGACTCGTTTCCTATTATCGAAACCGCCGACGGCAAGCGACTTAAAATTGAACCAACCACCTGGACGCTCCAAGAAGACGGCAAGGTGCGGGCCGAAGTTGCGCAAATCCCGCTGCGTCTTGCGTGGGCAATTACTATTCACAAGTCGCAAGGCATGTCGCTCGACGCAGCAGAAATCGACCTGCGCAACGCCTTCACCTATGGGCAGGGTTACGTGGCGCTTTCTCGCGTGCGCACCCTCGCGGGGATGAAAATTATCGGCGTCGGCCCGAATGCGCTCATTGTGGATCCGCGGATTGTTGCGGCAGATGCAAAGTTCCGTGCTGGCTCAGACGAAGCAGAAACTGCCTTTGGCACAGTTGCCGAAGAAGAGCTCGAGACGCTTGCAAAGCAATTTATCGAACGTGTCGGCGGAAAGTACAAAGAAGGGGGAAGCGATCAGCCTCGTGCTGCGCGCGAACCGCGCGAACCAGCAGTGCCAACCGAAGAGATTACCCGCACACACTACGAAGCAGGGAAGACGCTCGCTGATATTGCGCGCGCTCGCGAACTCACCATCGGTACCGTGTGGGGGCATATCGAAAAACTCGTGCGCGACGGCGTGCTTCCTGAAACCGCGCTCGACGCAAGAGTTACGAGCGGCGCTCCATGGCAAGAAACCTACGAGGTGATACGAGAAGCACTTGCGGCGTGCGGCGTCGAAAAGTTGAAGCCACTGTACGACTACCTTAATGAAGCGCATTCCTATGAAGAAATTCGCATCGCACGCGCGGTATACATGCGAAGAGAGGCAAACGAGGCTTAGTTTTAAGCGCGGGAGTACGTGAGAGCTCGAACGAAGTGGTTTGACCATTCATATCCACACCTTGCAAGTTTCCGACAAAATGATGCCCGTGGTATACTTTGCCCCGAGGGAACAAAGAGCGCAGCTCGAGATAGAGCACTCGAGCAGCATACTCTCCTTCAAAAAAACGTCTCCCACCACATGTGAGGCGTTTTTTCGTGTGAGGTCCGACCCTCGTAGTAACTCGAGGACTTGGATTCGTACGAGGGTTGACCTCATTCACTCCGTGCATTCCTAAAAAACACAGAAAACCACAAATTCTTAATTGCGTAAAAAACATATATAAATCAACACTTTTGTCCATTTTGACGCTATTGACAGCATGCAAAAGTTGTTGAATAGTGTTGACTTGGGGTATTTTCTGTGGTAGCATCTGTGCACAGCACCTTCGGGTGTTCTTTAATTGATAAACCAACTGGCTTATTTTATCCAACGCTATCATTACTGTACTCTTAACCACTTCAGTTCAAAAGGCTATGCCGGCTGAACGTATCGCTATCGGCGATACCGCTACCCTACGCGAGCTTGACCCGCGAACTGTGGCAGATGTGGAAGTGGCAGTAAGAGACTACTTCGCCGACATTCCTGCACTTGCAAATGTCGCACGATGTGAGTCCCAGTATCGTCACACGCTCAAGGACGGCTCTGTCCTTCGAGGAGTTGTGGATCCGCGTGATACAGGTGTGATGCAAATCAACACGTATTACCACGGAGATACTGCCAAAAAGCTCGGACTTGACCTCACGAATTTCGTGGACAATATGGCCTATGCGCGCTATCTCTATGAGACCCAAGGCCTTCAGCCTTGGAGCGCATCAAAGTCATGTTGGGGTCAGGTGGTCGCAATGCGTTAGCTCTAGACGTATTGGCAACTACCATAAAAAACACCACTCGCAGCAATGCGCCAGATTTTTAAGGAGCGAATAGCGACTATAAAAATCCAGCGCCCGCGGTGCGAGTGGTGTTTTTTTGTGGTATGCTGGTGGGTATGAACAAGAAACGACTTTTGACGGGCTTGCAGTCATCGGGAAAGCTGCATATTGGGAACTATTTCGGGGCGCTCAGGCCGGCGATCGAGCTTTTTGAAAAGTATGAAAGCTTTTTGATGGTGGCGGATTTGCATGCGCTTACCTCGGTGCGCGAGCCAGAACTTTTGCGTCAAAGCACGATTGATGTGGTGAAGGATTATCTTGCAGCAGGGGTGAATCCTGACGAAGTGACGCTCTTTCGTCAAAGTGACGTGCCGGCGCACGCCGAGCTTGCATGGGTGCTCAGTTGCCTTATGCCGGTCTCGTACCTTGAGCTCGCGCATTCATACAAGGACAAAGTTGCGAAAGGACTCGAAGCAAACGCAGGGCTCTTCACGTACCCCGTCCTCATGGCTGCCGATATTCTCCTCTACGACACTGACGTTGTACCGGTAGGGAAGGACCAGCAGCAACATATTGAGTACGCGCGTGAAGCCGCAAAGAAATTCCGCGTTGCGTATGAGGGCCTCTTTACCGAGCCACAAGGAATCTTCAAAGAAGACGTTGCCGTTGTTCCTGGAACCGACGGCGCAAAAATGTCGAAGAGTTACAAAAACACCATTCCGCTTTTTGCGTCACAGGA
The DNA here is from genome assembly GCA_001783515.1 of Candidatus Kaiserbacteria bacterium RIFCSPLOWO2_12_FULL_50_10. Classification (GTDB taxonomy): domain Bacteria; phylum Patescibacteriota; class Minisyncoccia; order Phycocordibacterales; family UBA918; genus HO2-49-34. Next base: position 11,128 of record MFMN01000023.1, read on the forward strand.
CGAAATTAAAAAAGCAGTCATGTCGATTGTGACCGATTCTGCGGGCGACATGCCGATAAACGTTTACAGTATCCATCGCCTTTTCAAAGGAGAGGCAGAGCTCGCTAAACTCTACGAGGAAAACAAAGGCAAATACGGCAATCTTAAGAATGCGCTCATCGACGATATCGATGCCTACTTCGCGGCAATGCGAGAGAAGCGCGAACAGATTACTGACGCCGATGTTGAAGCAGTCCTCAAAAAGGGAGCTGAGAAAGCAAACAAAATCGCCGAAGCAAAACTCGCTGAAGTCTACAAAGTAGTTGGCTTGCGATAAGATATATGTCTCAGAAAAACTTTACAAACGAGCTTGGAAACGCAATCACGGTGGAAGTTTCTGCAAAAGAAATTGAGGGAGTTCCTGGGGTGCTTCTCTATATAGAGGGTCCAACCTCGCTTACGGAAAATCATATCACCCGTAAAGAAGCGGAGGTTATTTATGAAGCTTTGGGCAATTTGCTGCACTCATAAAAGAAGCTACTAAGCCATTGCTTTTTAACTTAGACTTCGTATACTCACTTAGTTATGGCAACAGCAAAAAAGGCTACAAAGACCGACGTTTCGGGGCAGGGGAATATTGTGATTAAGGGCGCGCGTACGCACAACCTGAAAAACATCAGCCTCACGATTCCGCGAGGGAAAATGACGGTATTTACAGGGCTTTCGGGTTCGGGGAAGTCGTCGCTTGCGTTCGATACTATTTTTGCGGAAGGACAACGGCGGTACGTTGAGTCGCTCTCGGCGTACGCAAGGCAGTTCCTCAATCAAATGCAAAAACCGGACGTCGACGAGATTTCCGGCCTTTCGCCTGCCATTTCTATTGACCAAAAGTCGTCATCGCGCAATCCGCGCTCGACGGTTGCAACGATAACTGAGATTTACGACTACCTCCGTATTTTGTACGCGCGTATCGGGCAGCCGTATTGTTTGCATGAAGATGTAAAAATTAAAAAGCTTTCGCACGACGAAATCTTGCATATCATTCTCGATTCCATCGAGTCAAAGGAAGTGCAGGAAGCTCTCAAGAAAGGTGCGAAGGAAATCATGGGCGTGCCTATTTCCGCAGCGCGCGTCGCTGTCTTTTCACCGATTGTGGTTGGACGTAAAGGTGAATACTACCAAATGCTGTACGACCTCTTGGGTAAAGGGTACGAGACCATTAAGGTAAACGGCAAAATTCATCAACTCCGCGACAAGATAGTGCTCGACAAAAACAAGCGCCACGACATCGACCTTCTTATCGACGAAATCTATGTGAGTGAATTCCGTGATGGTCCCAAGAACGCGCGCGAGCGACTTTCCGAAGCGGTCGAGCTTGCCCTTACCGAATCAAACGGACTCGTCAAAGTAGAATCACCCGACGGCACAACGCGTATCTTGTCGTCGAAGTTCATGTGCCCAAACGACGGCTCGTCATTTCCTGAAATCGAGCCGCGCCTCTTCTCGTTCAACTCACCGTATGGCGCTTGTCCGAATTGTAACGGTCTTGGCGTGGTAGGGATTTTTAATACCGACGAATGTACGGCGTGTAAAGGCGCGCGCCTTCGCCCTGAAGCGTTACGCGTGTTTCTCAAATCAGCAAACGACGAAGGACTCGGCAAAAATATCCACGATTTCACCTCGCTTTCGGTGCGCGATGCGCTTTTGCATATCGGCTCACTCGACCTCTCAGAAAAAGAATACGAAATCGCGTGGCCAGCGCTACGCGAAATCATGGAGCGACTTAAATTCATGCATAACGTCGGCATTGAATACCTCACGCTCGACCGTCGCGCAAACACGCTCTCGGGCGGCGAATCGCAGCGTATTCGCCTCGCTTCGCAGCTCGGCTCGGGCCTTGTGGGTGCGCTCTACGTGCTCGACGAACCGACTATCGGGCTACATCAGCGCGACAACGACCGTCTCATCAAAACCCTCATTGAACTCCGCGAGCTCGGCAATACTATTATTGTGGTTGAACATGACGAAGACACCATTCGTGCCGCCGACTACCTTGTCGATATCGGTCCGGGTGCAGGTGTGCATGGCGGTGACGTTATCGTTGCCGACGATTTGCAGAAACTTCTGACACAGAAAGGGAATCCGTCGAAGTCGCTCACCCTCGACTATCTTCGAGGCGATCGAAAAATCGACGTACCGAAAAGCCGCCGCGCTGCCGCGGGAGCAATTAAAGTTCGCGGTGGTGCCGCATTCAACATAAAGGACCTCGACGCCGATATTCCGCTCGGCTCGTTCGTGTGCGTCACGGGTGTCTCAGGCTCGGGGAAGTCGACGTTCCTCTATGATATTGTCCATAAAAATCTCCTCGGCTCACTCGAGCTTCGCCATCGTACGGTAAAGACCTACAACTGTACCTCGTTTGAAGGTGCGACGGGCAACCTTTCTCGTGTCGTCATGGTTGATCAGTCAGCTATCGGGCGTACACCACGCTCGAACCCGGCAACCTACACGGGCGCTTTCACGCACATTCGCGACCTTTTTGCGGCAAGCGGCGAAGCGCGTGCGCGCGGCTGGAAACCCGGACGTTTCTCATTTAACGTCAAGGGCGGGCGCTGCGAAGCGTGCCAGGGCAACGGGCAAATTGCTGTCGAAATGCACTTTTTGCCGACAGTGTACGTTGAGTGTGATGTCTGTAACGGCAAACGCTTCACGAAAGAAACGCTCGAAGTCACCTACAAAGGGAAGAACATTCACGAGGTACTGAACATGACGGTTGAAGACGCGTGGATTTTCTTCGGCGATATTCCTGCAATTGCCGACCGTCTCCGTCGCGTGCTCGACGTCGGGCTTGGCTACCTTGCCCTCGGACAAAGCGCCACAACACTCTCAGGCGGAGAGGCGCAGCGTATTAAAATAGCTGCTGAGCTGTATCGTCCCGACACCTACAAAACCATCTACCTCCTCGACGAACCGACGGTTGGACTGCATTACGAGGACGTCAAAAAGCTCATTGAAATTTTGCAGCAGCTCGTGAATCGCGGCAACTCAGTCGTGGTTATCGAACACAACCTCGACCTCATCAAATGCGCCGACTACCTCCTTGACTTCGGTCCCGAAGGCGGCGAAGGCGGCGGACAAATCGTCGCTCGCGGCACTCCTGAAGAAGTCGCAAAAAACAAGGATTCCGCAACAGGGAAGTATCTCAAGAAATATCTCTAACCAAATTTTTAAGGAGCTTACGACTATAAAAATGGAAGTACTCTGCGTGGTGATGACAAGTACGGGGCGGGGGCGGTAAAAGAGAGAGGACACAAGTATTGGTGTGAATTATAAAAAGCCACAGCAATTGCTGTGGCTTTTTTGTGTCTATTCTGCAGATTCCTCCGGCTCATCTTCTGGTTCGTCCTGCGAAATAGGAGCTTTGCCGTAGAGGTCTTTGTCGCCCTTGAGGGCAGTGCGGATATTCTTCATGAGGTCAGCATGGGTCTTTGCGTCGCCCTTGAGGAATTGGCGCGCTGCATCGTAGCCGCGGCCGAGCTTCACCTCAGTTGACTCATCGCCACCTGGTGGAATGTAGGTGTACGATGCGCCAGATTTTTTAACGAAGCCAAACTTCTCACCAAGCGCGAGCATTTCGCCTTCGGTTGAAATACCTTCTCCGTAAATGAGGTCGAACTCAGTCGTGCGGAAAGGGGCTGCAACTTTGTTCTTCACGACCTTCACCTTGTGGCGACCGCCGACAACTTCCTCACCCTTCTTAATCTGCGCAATGCGGCGAATATCGAGACGTACCGACGTGTAGAATTTGAGCGCCTTGCCGCCCGGGGTTGTTTCAGGGTTACCGAACATCACGCCAATCTGCATACGGATCTGGTTGATGAAAATAATCACCGTACCTGACTTGTGGGCAATAGCGGTGAGCTTGCGGAGCGCCTGCGACATGAGCCTTGCTTGCTTGCCGACGTGCGTTGCACCCATCTCGCCTTCGATTTCGTCGCGCGGAGTAAGTGCGGCAACGGAGTCAATAACGATAAGCGCAACCTTTCCCGAGCGCACGAGCGACTCGGTGATTTCGAGCGCCTGCTCACCGGTGTCTGGCTGTGAGACAAGAAGCTCGGAGAGGTTCACGCCGATAGCGCGTGCGTACTGCGGGTCGAGCGCGTGCTCGGCGTCGATGAACGCACAGACGCCGCCCGCCTTCTGTGCCTCCGCGATGGCGTGGAGCGTGAGTGTTGTCTTGCCCGAAGATTCAGGTCCGAAGACTTCGATAATGCGTCCCTCAGGGTAGCCGCCAATGCCGAGAATGTCATCGAGCCCGATGGAGCCAGTGTTGAGTGATTTGATATCCTTTGCTGCCTCCATTGAGGTGTCGAGGGTCATGATTGCTTCGTCACCAAATTTTGTTTTGATAGAACGGAGCGTTTCAAGCACGCTTGCGGCAGAGCTCGTGCCTTTTTCCGGCGCGGCGTCCACGGTCTTTTTCTTAGTTTCTTTTTTCTTTGCGAGTGCCATATGTTTATTATTAGCTTTTTTCAAAAGTGGATGAAGTTGTGCTGATTGGAGGAACTTTTGCGACAGAGCCGTATATAGACATACGGTGACCGAGCTAAAGTTCTGACATCAGTGCAAATTCGCCACTTTTGGAAGAAGCTTATTGATTAGTAGTAGTCGCCGATCCTAGAGCAAGGAATAACGAACGAGTCTCCGTTCTTTCGCGTCCGTATCGGTCGCGTGCGGATACGGTTAGTATACTATATCCATCAGGAAGTACGAGCGAATAGGCGAAGTTTCCGTCAAGGTCGGTGTCGATAGGATACCCGTTGACGGTAATGAGCACTGCGTGTGCAACGGTTCCTCGAACCGTAATTGCGCGAGATTCTTGAAGGGGCACCGACGGCTCGCGAAGTGTGAGTGTCGGGCCGACAAGAAAGAAGCGCCCCTGGTACCCTACATAGACGACAAAAGCGCAGGCAAGCACGATACCGATGACAATCTTTAGGTGCGTGTAATACATAGGAGATACTATACCGCACGCGCCCGAAGGTGCATAACGGACATTTAGCGTGATGATACGAGCGAATAGCGCGACCAGCGCTTCTCGCCTTCCTTAAAGACAATGCCGTGCTCGATAAGTATATTGACCTCTCGTTGCACTGTTTTTTCAGAGACATCAGGAAAAGCGCGAGAGATGTCCTTTATACTTGAGGCGGGGGCCTTCATGAGAACGTCCTTGATGAGAGAGCTGCGTGCACTCGTGTCCTTTACTGGTGCAGCAGGGCTGCTTGTGGGCGTTGTGGCGACAACTTTCTTTACGGGTGCCGCCGCGGGGACAGGCTTCGGTGCAGATGCGGCGACGCGAGGCACTGCGCCCTTAGGTGTGCTCACTGCGCGGTCGGGTTCGTGGAAGTAGATTGCACGCTCGAGTGTATCGAGCTCTTGCTGGAATACAAGGAGATGTTCACGGGAGAGTTTTCCGGTGGCGGCGAGGAGGCCGAGTTTTGATGCGAGGTCGAGAATAGCGATGGAGAGGTTTGGTGCAAGAGTAGGGAGCTCGTCGCGGGTGCGCGAGAGGGTTGCTTGTACCTTGCCAAGGAGCGCAAGTGCGCTCCCTTGTGCCTCACGGACAATGTCCGTGTGCATGGTGTCGTGTCCGTGAGAAACGTCCGTTATCTGTGACGATATAAAGTACACCGCGTTACAGATTTTCTCTGTCTTTTTGAAAACGTAGGCAACGTAAGGCGTGTCATGTATGAGACGCTCTGTGCCACGTGTGAACATGTCCGATATATTCTCCATGCCACCATTCTAATAGGTCACCCATAAAAGACAACTGGACAACTCCTCAATCATGATACATTAAACAGAATGAGAAAATATACGCCAAACTCCGGCTATGTTTACATGCTCGCGAGTAAGCAAAACGGAACGCTGTACGTTGGTGTTACGAGTGATATTTGCGGACGCGATTATCAACACAAAGAGCACCTCTTCAAAAATAGTTTCACTGACAGGTACAATGTAACGCTGCTGGTATGGTACGAGTTTCATGAATATATCGGCGATGCAATAAAAAGAGAGAAGCAAATAAAACATTTTAAGCGTGAGTGGAAGATACGTCTTATCGAAGAGGATAATCTTCTCTGGAAAGACCTTTCTGATAGAATGCGAAACGACCTGAAGAGTGAATTGTTTTAAGGTTGGTCATCCTTGGGCTGTAGAAAGCAAATGAGCGATAGCGAATATTGCTTTCACAGAGCCGAGGATCCAGGCTGATGAGCAACGTTCTCAATCCTGGATCCTCGGCTCATTTGAAAATATATTCGCTATCGCTCATTATTTTCATAATGCCCAAGGATGACTCGCTTTTGGATCGTACCCCCCCTTTTTCGAATCATAGTCATCCTTGGGGGCTATTAAAATAACGAAGCGTAGCGGAGTATATTTTAAAGACAGCCGAGGATCTAGGCTGACGAGCAGTGTTCTCAATCCTGGATCCTCGGCTGCATGAGAAACACAGTCGGCAAAGCCTCCTTGTTTCTCTATGCCCCAAGGATGACTCACTCGTTTGATTTAACATTTCCATTTTCAATTTCATGTATGGTATACTCACCCCCATGGCACGTACATCATCTCGTTCTCGGAAAGAAATCCCGGCGCCGGTTCAACCTTCATTTTTTGAATCGCTCTCACCACACACCAAGCAAGCAATAGGTTCTGTTTCGTTAATCGTATTCGGAGTACTCTTCGTGCTCGCATATTACGGCCTTGCGGGCAGAGTAGGCGACTACACCCACACCGGCCTCTCGTGGCTCTTCGGCTACGGCTATGCACTCGCACCACTCCTTTGCTTCTCGTACGCAATCCTCCTCCTGCGCCCCGAACTCGACGACCACGTCAGTACGCCAAAAATCATCGGCATCGCGCTGCTCTATAGTAGTATCCTCGGCTTCCTGACGCTCCTCATGCCGTCGGACTCCTTCATGCTAAACGGCGGCGCGCTCGGCTACATCATCGCGCAGCCGCTCAACTATCTCCTCGGCGACCTCGCCGCAAGCATTATCCTCGGCGCACTCCTTCTCGTGGGTATCTTCCTTACCTTCAACACAGGCTTCGTGCGTCCTGCATTCCTCAAGAAGAAAGCAGAAGAAGAGTATGAAGACGAAGTCTTCGCCAGCATGCCAGATGTTGAAGATATCTCTGCAAAAAGCAAAAAACTTGTCGCTTCAGAAATTAGTGAAGAAGAGCAGGAAGATGAAGAAGAGGCACCTACGCAAAAGAAACTCAGCGAGCGCATTATGGAGAAAGTCACACCTGCGCCAAAGAGCGACGAACTCGTCATGGCAGAGCAATTCGTCTCAGGGCCCTACACCCCACCGTCAATTAAAATCCTCAAGAAGGACTCAGGCAAAGCTCAAACGGGCGATGTCAAAGCAAACGCCAACATCATCAAGCGCGCCCTTAAAAACTTCAACATCGCCGTCGAGCTCGACGAAGTGTCTATCGGTCCATCTGTTACACGCTACGCTATTAAGCCAGCCGAAGGCGTTCGCCTTTCAAAAATCGTCGGTCTTCGCACTAATCTCGAACTCGCCCTTGCGGCATCGCCGGTTCGTATCGAAGCACCAATCCCCGGCAAGTCTCTCGTGGGTATCGAAGTCCCCAACTCGACGAAATCAACCATTGGTCTCGCATCACTCCTTGCCTCGCCCGAGTACACCGACAACCCCAAGCCACTCATGGTCGCGCTCGGTCGCGACATTACCGGCAAAGCACACTTTGTGAACGTTGCAAAAATGCCGCACTGCCTCATTGCGGGTACCACAGGCTCGGGTAAGTCGGTGACTATCCATGCCATCATCATGTCGCTCCTCTTCCGTAATCCGCCCGACCTCTTGAAGCTCATTATGATCGATCCGAAGCGTGTCGAGCTCACGCTCTACAACGGCATTCCACACCTCCTCACGCCAGTTATTACCGACCCAAAGAAGGCAGTGATGTCGCTCAAGTGGGCGGTGAACGAAATGACCCGTCGCTACGATATCCTCCAGTCGCACAAAGTCCGCGACGTTGGTTCGTATCACGAAAACATCTACGCGAAAGCAAAGTCACAATGGGAAAAAGACGGCAGCCCCGAAGAAGAAAAAGAGAATCTTCCCGAGCCGCTTCCGTACATCGTTATCGTTGCTGACGAGCTCGCCGACCTCATGTCGTCGTTCCCGAAGGAACTCGAAGCATCAATCGTGCGCCTCGCGCAGATGTCTCGTGCGGTCGGTATTCACCTCCTCCTTGCAACGCAGCGACCGTCGGTAAACGTCGTGACCGGTCTCATCAAGGCGAACATTCCGTCGCGTCTTGCGCTTCAGGTTGCATCGCAAGTCGACTCAAAAACCATTCTCGACCAAGTCGGCGCCGAAACTCTCCTTGGGCAAGGCGACATGCTTTTCCTTGGCGGTGAGCTTTCCAAGCCAATTCGCCTCCAGTCCGCATTCGTGACCGAAGACGAAGTGAAGAAAGTTGTTGAACACCTCAAGAAGCAAGCCGAAGAACTTGGCCTCGGCGATACGATTCGTCTTGGTGACGAAGGCGAAGAAAACGACAGCGATGTTATTTTCTCCTCAGGAACCATTGATACTGACGTCGACGATGACCTCTACGAAGAAGCCGTTAAAGCTGTCGTTGAAGCCAAGAAAGCCTCGACCTCCTACCTCCAGCGTAAGCTTTCCGTCGGCTATGGCCGCGCCGCAAAGCTCATCGACCTCATGGAGCAAAAGGGAGTCGTCGGCCCCGCAAATGGCTCAAAACCACGAGATATTTTGATTGGTGGCGGAAGTTCAAGTTCTGACGATTTCTCTGAGAACTAAAGTTACCCACAGTTGCTTTTTTGCCAGTGCGTGGTACTAATAACAATAGTTAGACGACAGAAAAATCGGCTCGCTGCGGACTTCGTAAGAAGTACTCATAGAGGGACTGGGGCAACCCTGCCGTCCTCTCTGACTACATAAAAACTCAAGGTTTCTCTTGAGTTTTTGTATGCACTTGTTTTTAATGCAGGAAATGCGCCCGCTTTAACAAATCAGCTAATCCGAAAGCATTAACCGTAACTTTTGTCATCCAGGAGGGAACCAGAGTTAGAACGGCAAACTCGCAGATTGTCATGCTTGGTCTTTTATAGAAATACACTACAATTTACCATTATGGCATGGCGTAAATACAATTTCTGGGTATACATTATGGCAAATGGACGCAATGGTACTATCTATACAGGCGTCACTAATAGCTTATCGCGGAGAGTGCTTGAGCATAAACTAAAAGAAAAAGATTGTTTTACCAAGAAATACAATGTAGTGAACCTTGTGTATTCTGAGCATTATACCTACATTATCAACGCAATAGATAGAGAGAAGGAGATAAAAGATCTGTCACGAGCGAAAAAGATTGCACTTATAGAGAGCCAGAATCTTTTATGGCAAGATATTGCGATTGATGAATAGCGCCTAGGTTCCTCCTGAATGACAAAAGGAGGATGTATTGCTTTAGAGAAACAAATAGTTAAATCCACGTCGCTTTAACTACATAATCAATCTAAAACCACGCACGCCACCGTCATTCAGGAGGAACCCAGGAGTTAGAGCATAATAGAGGTGAAAGAAACCACCACTTCTCCCGTCATCACTGGTACGGCGCTGGCAGTACCTGCTGGCGCTCCTCTGAAAGAATATGCGGCTTCCGCTGTACTAGAAAGAGGGCAGACATGCCATAAAATATGTTGTGGCGTATGCATTAGAGTGGCAAAACATGCAGAAATGTATTGACAAAATGCCATTTTTAGTGGTAAACTAGTGCGTCACTGTGAATTCTCTCTAAAAAGGCGAGTTATCCACAGGGCACCATTTCTCCCACGAGGGAAGCAATGGTACAATGCCACACATGCACGAAGCCGTAAGGCTAAGGAGCATGAGTTGTTTGAAACAACTCCACCGACCAACTGATCATCCCGCAGCTTTGCTGCAGTGAAGTCCTTGAGACTCTTTTCAAAAAACAAAAAGAAAAGATTTTAATACTTCACTGCGGCGAGCTCATCGCCGCTTTTCTGTTATTCCACCACACATGCATCTATCCGTAGGATAAATAGAGGGGTCGAATCCTCGTTCCCCTACGGCTTAGAGTAGTTTTGCAAGCACAAGGAGCCCTAAAAACTCCGCTTGTAAATAAGAATTAATTCTTATTAGCAAACTCGAAGAAGATAGCGGTGCCGAATACTTGCGAGAAGCTCGATTTCCCCCAAGTATTCGGACCCGCTGTCCGATTCGAATTTAACAGCAACGTTATATAATATGACAACCGCAAACACATCTATTGTTGCGAAGGCTTCTGTAGCATTCGTAGCAGTAGCAATGATGCTCTCGATGGTGGCTCCTGCAAAGGCAGCAACAATTGAAGAACTCCAGGCGATGATTGCTCAGCTTACCGCTCAGCTCTCATCACTCTCAGGTTCAACAACTACCTCGACTGCTTCATACACATTTACTCGTTCCCTCACCGTAGGTGCTCAGGGTGCTGATGTTACAGCTCTCCAGAACTTCCTCATCGCTAAGGGCCACACTATCGCTGCAGGCGCAACTGGATACTTCGGTGCTCAGACTGCATCAGCAGTAGCAGCATGGCAGGCAGCGAACGGCATCGCTCCAGCAGCAGGTTACTTCGGTCCTGTTTCTATCGCGAAGTACGCTTCAATGTCAGCAACTGGTTCTACAACTGGTTCAACAGGCTCAACAGCTGTAACTGGTGGTGCTGGTTCAGCAACTGTAACTAACTACTCTTCAGATGTTGAAGACGAAGTAGCTACAAACGACTCTGAGAAGGTATTTGGTTTCAAGGTTGAAGCCGATGACTCAGATGTTAAGCTTACAAACGTAAAGATTACACTTGACCACTCAAACCCTGATGGTTCAGACATCATCACTCGTTACTTCGATTCATTCGACGTAACTATGAATGGTGACGTTGTAGCAACTGTTGATGCGTCTGACTTCACTCGCAACTCAGCAGGTAACTACTCAAAGAACGTAGCTCTTAAGGACGCAATCGTTAAGGAAGGTTCTTCAAACAAGGGTGTATTCTATGTTGTAGCACATGCTAACGACACAGTTGACTCAGCTGACGAAGATGCAGAATGGACTATCTCAGCTGCTGACTTCCGTTACACAGATGGTACAGGAGCAATCCTTACAACTGATGACGAAGACACAACAGAGACAGTAAGCGTTATCAAGCTTGCATCATCAGGCGATGTAAAGGTAAAGCTTTCACTCGCAACTGATTCACCAGATGCAGCAACTGTTAAGGTTGATGACGACAATTCAGGCGACAAGGTAACTCTTCTTAAGTTCCGTATCAAGGCTGAAGGAACTGATGTTTCATTCGACGAGATTACATTCACTCTCGATGACGGATCAGGATCTACAACTCTTGAAACAGTTTCTGAATTCATCCTCATGAAGGGCTCAGACGTTGTTGAAACAGAAGATGACTTCTCAGCAACATCAACAACCTTCACTCTCGATGACGAGGAAGTTATTGATGAAGATGACACTGTAACTTACACACTCGTAGCGAAGATGAACAAGAATACTTGGACAAATTCTTCACTTAAGGCAACTCTTGCTAATTCAGGTATCAACTACATGGATGCAAATGGTGACGACATCACTACTGGCCTCTCAGGTTCAGCAAATGGTGACACTATGACCTTCCGTGGCGATGGTGTAACTCTTGCTAAGACTTCAATCACAGCAACTGATATCACTAAGACTGCAAGTTCGACTGATACAGAATACGCTAAGTTCGTAGTAACCTTCAAGGTAACTGCAGACGGTGACGATGTATACGTAGCAAGTACAACTGATGCAATTGCACATACTCTCTTGGGTATCTCAGTTGCTGGATCAGCACTTACTTCAACTGCAGACAAGGCTGCTTCAGGAAACTACCGTGTGAACGATGGTGAAACTGAGACATTCACTTACACAGTTGAAACAGTTGTTGGCACAGGTACATACCAGCTCGTTATGGATACATTCGAGTTCGGTACAACCGATGCTGATGTAACTACTGGTTCACAGGCATTCTCTCCAGAAGCAACTTGGACTTCAGACGCAGTTATCCTTAACTAACCTCGGTTAGTTTCTGGAAAGCTTCGTAAGAAGAAAGAAACAAAAAATCCCCTCACGGGGATTTTTTGTTGCATGATATGAACTGAAAGAAGTTAGCATTTTGTGCGTCTTTATATGTATGAGGACCGTTGCTCGCGGCAAGAGTCTCGCTGTATTTTCGTGTGCAGCGGGATTTTCTATATGTTTTTCTTGCAGATACTGATCGAAAAAGTATCACACGTGCGCGAAATATACGGCAATGAGAATTAATTCTTATCATCTGAGCGAGCGAGTGTCGTAAACATAAGACGAAGTGAAGCGGAGTTTTATGTTTATGACCGAGCGAGCGAAAGATGCCCTTATTAGCTAACTTTATCGTTAATTTTACATGACACACACAAACACAGCGGTCACCACGAAAGTCGCAGCGGCATTCGTAGCAACCGCGAT
>MFMN01000024.1:0-32972 GCA_001783515.1 Candidatus Kaiserbacteria bacterium RIFCSPLOWO2_12_FULL_50_10
GCTCTTCTTTACCTACTTCTATACGGCAATTACCTTCGAGCCAGAGAAGATGTCGAAGAACCTCCAGCGTTCAGGTGCGTTCATTCCCGGTATTCGCCCCGGAGTTGAAACGACAACCTATCTTGGTACGGTGGTAACACGCCTCACGCTCGTCGGCGCGCTCTTCCTTGCCGCTGTCGCGCTCTTGCCGATTATCCTGCAGTCTGCGACAGGGCTCACCTCAGTCACGATTGGTGGTACCGCCATCCTCATTGCGGTATCGGTCATCATCGACTTCGTCCGCCGTGTCGACGCACAGGTCCTCATGCGTCAGTACTAAAAAAGAATGAACAGAAAAGCGCCAGCAGGCGCTTTTTCATGCTTCGCTTATCCACAGTTGTCTTTTCTTAAAACATGATAGTATGATTGCAGTATGATATTAAATGAGTCAGGGGGTGGCAACGCAGAAGTTGCTGAGGCGAGAGTATCGTCTCGTTATCTTGTATGGGGTGTTTCAAGTATTGCGCTGTTCGTAGTCGTCGGAGGTTTTGTGTATTGGTATATGCAGATGCAGACATCTGTTTCTGAGAGCACGAGCGCAACGCAAACTGTTGGTGTTGTACCGCTGTCTGCGGAGGCAAAGGGCAATCTTGTGACACTCTGGAGCGGCGGTGAACTAGACACCTTTATAGCAACAAGCGAAGAAATTACAAAAAATCAGCCAGGAAACATAGAGGCACGCATCGCCTTGGCGAGCGGACTCACTCAAAAAGGGAGTATATTGTTCAAAGAGCGTGAATATGCAGAGCAGGCTATTGTTGTGTTGCAGGAGGCTCTGTTGCTTGATCCGACAAACAGTGAAGCGCATCGCGTGCTCGGCTATGCATACGAAATCATGCAAGAATACCCAAAGGCTGAAGCTTCGTACAATGAAGCCTTGCGCCTTAATTCAAACAATGCACACGCATACAGCAATCGAGGACACGCATTTGCTTTGCAGGGTAATAATCAAGCGGCCCGTACTGACTACACGAGCGCACTTGCTATTTGGCCAACATTCGACCACGCACTCTTTAACCTTGCTCGCCTCGATATGCTCGATGGTGACCCTGAATCAGCACGAATCCATCTCGACACGTTGCTTGCAAGCAGTACTGATATCACTTGGAAAGCATCAGCGCTACAGGCCTACGGTGCTATCGAGGCTTATACAGGCGATCTACAAAAGGCCGTAGATTACTTTACCGAGGCACTTGCGCTCGACAAGACACTCCCTGAAGCCTGGGCTGGTATCGCTGAAGTAAAGTTCGCCATGCTCTTCGATAACTACACAGAACACCTCTACTTCGAGGTGATTGAGGCGGCGCAGGAGGCAATTAAACTTCACCCTGAGCAGACCAATGTATATATTATACTCAGTGACACACTGTTTGCGGGAGAACAATATGCAGATTCGATGGACATGCTTCTTCTAGCAAAAGAAAATGTAGAGAAAGATATTAGTTTGAGTAGCACCGAGAAGGAAGAAATGCGCACAAGGATTGCAAGTAGAATTACCAATCTCGAAGAAAAGATTGACAAATAGCTGAAAATTATATGACGACAAATAATCTTTACACAGCATTTCGAGGACTTACCCTTACCTGCCTGCTCGGTGTTGTAATGATACTTCCTACGGTAAGCCATGGAAGTCACAATGAGGCGAATGCCATTATAACACTTAGCAACGGGAGAACGTATTCAGTGCATGCTCCAGGATGGACGCGGTTTCCTCGGGCTGCCGTGCTTGAGCAGCTCCGCGGAGAGGCAGCAGCTGGGCTAAGAGGTTCAGTGGCAGGGCGGTATGATGTCATTGGTGGCGCATACAACTTCACGGTTCAATTTTTGTATGGATGTGGCAATCGTCACAGCTTTACAGATATTTCCCCACTCCCACCTACACCCGCACCCACACGACCGCCAACACTCACACTCACTGCAAATCCAACAAATGTAGAATACAACACCGCCACGACACTCACTTGGTCATCAGCAAATACAACGAGCTGTACCGCATCAGATGCATGGTCTGGCGCAAAGTCTGTAAGTGGCTCACAATCAAGTGCTGCGCTTACCGCAGCATCAAACACCTTTACGCTCGTTTGTAATGGTCCTGGCGGGTCTGTTACAAAAAGCGCTGTTGTCACCACGACTCCCGCACCAACGGTTACTCTTACCGCAAGCGTAAATGGTGACGCATACACTGGCGTAAATAGAACTATTGACGCTGGCGACACTGTGCGTGTCAAGTGGGATTCAGACAATGCAGATACCTGTACATCATCTGACTTTGCGACAAGTAATGCAGCAGATGGCGCGGACGTAGATGTTGTTGAGCCAACACTCGGCACAAGTAAAGGCTATTCGGTTACGTGTACAAGAGGTTCACGAACTGCATTCGACACCCTAACGGTTACGAATCGCGGACAAGCGCCAACACTTACCCCAAGCAACTCCGTTGTAAAAGCTGGTGGACGAACAGTCATCGGCTATGATCTCAAGGGAAACGCATCATGTGTACTCAGAAGTACCGACAGTACCGTTAACGGCATTGTTGTTACTCAGAATGGCACAAGGCAAACAGGAGTGCTTACTTCCGCAACAAGATACACTATCGACTGTGGGCTTGGCAAAAGCGCATCGGTGGTTGTAAATATAACCGGAAAAATCCAGGAACAATAGCAGCACAGTATTCGGCTCATCCGAAGATTTTAAAAACAGCTCACACACAGAGCTGTTTTTGGTCATGTCACGCAAGTAGCAAAGAAGGAAGATGGGCATTGCTAGACAGCCTTTTATGTGGTAGTACTACAGGTGATAGTTTTTTCAACTGCTATTTGAAATAGGAGATTTTCATGGACCACAATCCAATCGTGAACCTCACCAAAGCCCAGGTCGAGGCCGCGGCCGAAATCCTCAGTGATTTGACACTCGTGGCCATCGCCGGTGCCTGCGGCGTAGACCTCTCCGAGCCGTTTGACTCGGAAGACGCAATGCGTCGCCTCGTGGATGCCACGACGCTCGGAAAGAATATCCGGGAAGTTGTTTTGATTTTCAATGAGTTCCCCGAAGGCGACAGCACGTACACCGTCGCGGAATCGCTTACCTCGCATTATTTCCGAGACTATGTGAAGGCCAAATATACGTCTGAAACAGAACATAAGGGAGAGCTTCTTCTTGATTTGCTTCGAACTTTCCTCAACCCGGTACCGCTGTATCAGGAGGCATATGAATACATTTTGCATGAGGTGTGTGACCTTGAGGCGAAAGAACAGAGAGTGAAGCTTTTCCGCAGTGCCTATGACATTGCAAAAGATCGGTTTCAGGAAGACCATGAGGTTTGCCTGAAGCTCTTTAATGCAAGCAGGAATCTCGGTGATGTTTTATACAGCCGGAACAAAAATGACTCGGTGCAGTTGAACTTCCTGATGAAGGAAATGCCATTCAGTGCACGGTTTACTGACTTTCGCAATAAGGTTGCATATACGCTTATACCGCTTGCGGAGAAAGAGGGCCAGGCGGGGGTTCTCAGAGAGCTTGTTGCGAGCAGTCATAAGTCGCGGCCCATTAATAGAGAAGCTGCGCTCGCATTCGCTCGGGTCATCTTTAAGCGTCAAGGGATTTGTGGCTTGGTAACGATATATACAAGTTTTCTTTACCATGACACGTCCGAAGAAACATGTGGAGCGATTGTTAGAGAGATGAATCCGCTCATTGATGCGGATATCGAAAAGGCAATTGCCAATGAGCTGGTGGGGTGTCTTTTGGATGTATGGCCGCAGCTGCTTACTTGGGGTGATGGGAAGAAACGGTACCAACGGGTACTCGCCGCACTCCTTGAACACGCGGTGGAAAAAAAGGACATCAGCATACTCAAGGATATGTATGTGACGCTCGCAAAAAATGATGAAGCCTGGGATATCGTGTCGAAAACCCTCATTAATCTTGCGATTGATGTCGGCGATGCTGAAACCCTGAAAATGGTGACGAACACCATGTCGGACGGAGAGCATCGCGACAGAGCAATCCGCGCACGCGTGGCGCTCATTCACACGCAAGGTCTCCTCCCTTGATCTTCTCCACACGAAGCTTGCCGCACGCCCGATTAAGGGCGTGCGGCATTTTTTTTGCATTTTTATCCACTTTGTATTTTCTGCATCCTATCGCATAATAGGCACATGTCAAAACAATACATGTTCACCGCTCTCATTGCTCTCACCTTCATCCTCATCATCAGCCTCGTCCTCCGCTACACCGGAGCAGCCGACGTCTCAACCTCAGCAACAATAACCAACACCGCACCAACCGTTGACACCATTCGCTTCGCAACCACAGCATACGGCACCGACACGCTCACAAGCACAGGAATCCTCCCGAATGTCGGCACAACAAAAACAATCCACATAAACGGAACTATCCACGACAACAACGGAGAGAACGACATTGCGTCGTCAACCATTTCTCTCGTCTTCTTCCGCACCACAAAGACAAATACCTGTACCGGCGACAAAAACGACTGCTACCGTGTCACGGTGTGTGATACAGCCTACAGTGATGGCGACGCAACACAAATCTCATATAGTTGTCCCGTTTCAATTGCCTTCTGGATTGATGCTACCGACACTTCCTCTGCAAGAAGCAGTGACAACTGGACTGCATCGATTTCGGTGAATGACATCGCCGGGGCAACAGGGAACCTTACTGCCACAGCAGAAGTTAATTCACTTCTCGCACTCACACTTCCTGATGCAATTAGTTATGGTACACGTGCTCTTGGCGAGTTGTCATCAGCAACCTCAAACGTCGTGACAACGATTACGCAGCACGGCAACACACGCGCAGACCTTCAGATTTCTGGGGTAAATATGGTTTGCGACGGGCTAGGGGCGCTTCCGGCAAGCGCACAGAAATGGTCGCTCCTCAATGTTGGTTATGCTGACAATGCTGCAGCAGAACTTGCCAGCTCAGCGAATACGGCAAACCGAAATATCTTCATTCGTACGGACGACGCGAATGAGCTTACCGCAAACCTCTACTGGAACATCGCAATTCCTGCAACTGGTGCAAAAGGGAGCTGTGTCGGTTCGAACACACTTGCACTCGTCGCGCAAACCTTCTCGTGTGGGAACGATGCCGTTCTCTATAACGGCGGTCCATATAATGCGGAAGGAACCTCTCGTGACCAAGGCGGCTATTACCGAACGGTGCAGATCGGTACCCAGTGCTGGATGAGGGACAATATGAACGCTGGCACCATGATTACCGGCACGCCCGCAAACAATGCAAGTGTAGAAAAATGGTGCTACAGCAACAGCGCGACAAACTGTAACAGTGATGGCGCATTGTATCACTGGAACGAAGCAATGGGCTACAGCACTACGGAAGGTGCACAGGGTATCTGTCCGTCGGGTTGGCATATGCCAACCGATGCCGAATATAAAACACTTGAAATATTTCTTGGTATGACGCAGGTACAGGCCGACGCGACAGGAACTCGTGGGACGAGTCAAGGAACAAAGCTCCTCGAAGGAGGCTCAGCGCTCTTTGACGCTATTCTTATGGGTTTCCGCAGTCCCGCAGCAGCTTTCTCTGAACACGGAACTCGCACATTGCTCTGGTCGTCATCAAGAAACGGTAGTGATCCGTGGCGACGAAGCTTGAATGCCGGCGTTGCAGAAGTTACCCGCGCAACAAATCAGGTGGCGTACGGATTCTCGGTACGTTGTATGAAGAATTAGTCTCGCAGCTCACGCATTCCTTGCGTAAACATATAAAAAATAGCTCGTTGAGAGCTGTTTTTTGTGCACAACACTCAACCGCATGGGGGAAAGAAAGGGCTTGTATTTTGGTCGTTTTTGTGGTACTTTGTGCGGGTTCTGACCTTGCTGGCTGCCCGTTAGGGTGAGCAGCATCGCTCTCATATTTTAATATACAACTTAGGAGATTGCGTTGAACTGCAATGGTGCCGTTAACATCATTCAAATTTTTTATCATTCGACATCGTTCAAAAATTACTTTTGAACGATGTCCTAAATCACGTTATGTCACGTTCAGCATACAAAGGACCATACGTCGATGAGAAGCTCATGCAAAAAATTGAGGGTAAGAAGGGGGATCAAACTCCGACTATCCGCACATGGGCTCGCGCATCGATGATCGCGCCGGAAATGGTGGGCTTCACTTTTGGAGTCCACAACGGAAAAACACATCTCGATGTGTTTGTGACCGAAGACATGGTTGGGCACCGCCTCGGCGAGTTTGCGCCAACCAAGAAATTTATTCGCCACGGAGGTAAGATGCAGAAGGATATCGACGCTCGTAAGAAGGAGTCGGAAGTCGCTGCAGCCAAAGCCGCTAAAACATCTGGGAAATAGATTTAGATTGGGGGAACGTCCAAAATTGGCGCATTTGCACCCGCTTCACAGATTTCCATCCTCACCGTACGTTAGGTACGGCTCCGGTGAAAATCTGCTCCAGCAGGCGCAACTGCACTCAATTTAGAACGTTCGTTCCACTCAATTCTCATCTAATTTCAATATATAAAAGATATGAAAGCGTTTTTGAAAAATTACCGCCAGTCACCACGTAAGACACGTCTCATTGCAGACCTCGTTCGTGGCAAGACAGTAGCGAAGGCACTTGCGACGCTTCAGTTTACTGAAAAGCGCGCAGCAGAGCAGTTCACGAAACTCGTCAATTCAGCCGTTGCAAATGCAAAGGCGCAGGGAATCGACGACGCTCGTCTTTTTATCAAGAAGGTGACCGTCGACAAGGGTCTCGTCATGAAGCGCTACATGCCAGTGGCACGCGGTTCATCACATCCTATCAATCGTCGCTCATCGCACATCGCGATTGAACTCGAAGTCAAGTAAGTATGACACACATTGCACATCCGTTCGGGCAGCGCCTCGGTATCATCCGTGATTGGAAGAACCGCTGGATCGCAACACGCCCAGCGCTCGCACGTGAGTACATTCGTACTGACGTCGCCGTCCGCAAGCTTCTCGACGCAGAACTTAAGGGCAAAGGCATTGCGTCGATTGCTATCGACCGCAACGAAAAAGAGTACAAAATCACCGTGCACTCAGCACGTCCAGGACTCATCATCGGCCGTTCAGGCGATGGGGTAGCCGTGATTACGAAGAAGATTGACATGCTCATGCGTACGCTCAAGCTTACGCACAAGCCAGTCATCAAGCTCGATATCGAAGAAGTTCGCTCACCAGAATCACAGGCAGCTATCGTTGCTGAAGGTGTGGTAGAAGCACTCGAAAAGCGTATGGCATTCCGCCGCGTCCTTAAGATGGCTGTTGAGAAATCAATGCAGACACAGGGCGTGAAGGGTATCCGTGTTGCTGTCTCAGGTCGCCTCGGCGGCGCTGAAATGGCGCGTTACGAAGAGCTCAAGCGTGGACGTATTCCACTTCAGACACTTCGCGCAGATATCGATTTTGCAATCGCTCGCGCGAATCTTCCGTACGGTGTTATTGGTGTAAAGGTTTGGATCTATCGAGGTGACATCTTCGAAGACCGTAAAAAGGCCGCATAACCCAATTACAACATGTTATTTCCAAAGAAAGTAGCGCACCGCAAGTCACAGACTGGGCGCAAATCAGAGAAGCGACGTATGCGTCCCGACACTCGTGGTATCACGGTTGCATTCGGCGCATTTGGCCTTCGCGCAATTACCGACTCTCGCGTTCGTTCAAACCAGATCGAAGCAGCGCGTCGTGTGATTCAGCGCACCATCGGCAAGACAGGGCAGGTGTGGATTCGTATCTTCCCCGACAAGCCAATTACTAGAAAAGCAGCGGAAGTACCGATGGGTAGCGGCAAGGGAGACCTCGACCACTACGTATTCGAAGTACGTCCGGGACGCGTCCTCTTCGAAGTTGACGGCGTACCGGAAGACATCGCGCGCAAAGCACTTCGCAAGGCGGTAGCAAAGCTCCCGGTTAAGGCAAAGGTGGTGAGCCGCGAAGAAGCAGCATAATCGTTTGCATCATGAAAACAAAATCTCTTAAAGCAGATATTGCAAAGAAGGATGAGAACGCTCTTATTGACTTCATCCGCTCTGAGCGCGAAACACTTCGCACTGCACGCTTCGGCACTGCAGGTACCAAGATTGCACCAAGCCATGTTCGCAAGAACATCGCTCGCGCACTCACTGCTCGTAAGGCTAAGACTGCATAAGTATGACAGAAGTAGTATCAAACGGACGCGTACTCCGTGGAAAAGTTGTTTCCTCAAAAATGCAAGACACCATCACGGTGGCCGTCGAGCGTTACGTGAAGCACCCAAAGTACCAAAAGTTCCAGAAGCTCACCAAGAAGTTTCTTGTACACGATAAGGGTAACACCGCCAAGGTTGGCGATGTGGTCGAAATCAGCGAGTGCCGCCCACTCTCGCGCCACAAGCACTTTACCCTCGTAACTAAGTAGTCGTATGATTCAAGATCGTTCAATCGTCCAGATCGCCGACAACTCAGGAGGTAAGGTCGGTCGCGTCTTCAAGGTCCTTGGTGGATCAAAGAAGCGCTACGCAGGACTCGGCGACATCGTCGTACTCTCTATCCAGACAGCTGAACCTCGCAAGATGGTGAAGAAGAAGGATGTTGTGTACGGCATGGTCGTTCGCACCAAAAACAAGACACGTCGTGCAGATGGCTCGTACATCTCGTTCGACGACAATGCGGTGGTGCTCGTCGAAAAGGATCGCAAGAAGAAGAAGGAGCCTCGCGCAAACCGCATCTTCGGTCCAATCCCACGCGAAATCGCAGAAACTGGTTTCCAGAAAATTATTTCCCTCGCACCCGAGGTTGTATAACACAATCTTTATAATCTTATGAAAATTAAAACAGGAGATACAGTTCTTATTAGAACTGGAAAGGATGCAGGGAAGCAGGGAACGGTCACTCGTGCCCTCCCGAAGCTCGACAAGGTTCTTGTCGAAGGCATCAACGTCGTCAAGAAGCACGTGAAGCCACGTGGTCAGAAGGGTACAACCGTTGAGGTTTCTCTTCCGCTCCATGTGTCGAACGTTGCGCTTGTCGACGGCAAGAAAGTCGGCCGTGTCGCATATGTGACAAAGGGCGACAAAAAGGAGCGTGTTATTAAGGGCAAGCTCGCTAAGTAAATCAAACTATGATGAAAGAAACACTCGCATCTACGTTTGATGCACTTAAGGGACAGTTTGGCTACACCTCAAAGATGCAGGCACCTCGTATCACGAAGGTTGTCGTATCGATGGGTGTTGGTAAGATTAGCGACAAGGCACGCCTCACGTTCATTCGTGGACGCCTCGCAAATATCACCGGTCAAAAGGTTGCTGACCGCAAGGCGAAGAAGTCAGTTGCGTCGTTCAAGGTTCGTGAAGGAGACCTCTCAGGTTTCCAGGCAACCCTCCGCGGCGACCGCAAGAACGACTTCCTCGACAAGCTCGTGCATGTAGCATTCCCGTCAACACGCGACTTCCGTGGTCTCAAGACTTCGTCAGTCGACGCGATGGGTAACTACTCAATCGGCATCCCCGAACACACCATCTTCCCTGAATGTCAGGACGATGAAATCAAGGACATTTTCCCGTTCGCGATTACCATCGTCACGACTGCAAAAACAAAGGAAGAAACCCTAGCCCTCCTCCGCCACATCGGCATGCCACTTCAAAAAGAAGTTGCGTAAAGATTAGCGAAGAAGTAAAAGGAAAACAAAATACACTACTACCATTAATGGTAGTAGTGTATTTTGCTATGTCTTCAGAATTCTTACTGTTATACAGCCGCTAGTTTCTAACGATCCTTGATTTAAACCACTGCTCTTGGAAATTGGTAGCTTCTCGTATCTCAGCATCCGTTAACTCTACTCCTTTTGGTACTATAATCAATTTGTCATCGTCGTCATTTTCGCGATGAATGATGGCAATACATACGCCTTCAGCTTCTTGTAGCGGTTCGGTAACACCAAGATAATATACATCTAGATCATCACCATCTGGAGCCTTTACTCCAGGTACGTACCCGTAATTCGCTTCATATACCCAGCCATGTTTTGGATGAGTGGAACCCAGAGGACGGTCAAAAGCAACCTTAACTTCCTTGCCAAGGTATTCCATGGCAATTTCAAGCGATTTTGATACAGAGGTTTCAACTTTTTCTTGTGGTCTAAATTTTTCCATAGGTTCATTATATATATTATTGCAGCAAAATCTAGAACTATAACATTTTGCTTGACTTTGGTGGTGTTCTCTGTATAATCACTCTCACAAAGCGCCGAAAGGCTCCGAGAAAAACCCGCATATGCGGGTTTTTCGATGCCTACTTGAGAAATGATTGCAGTTTTCGCTTTATGTCGCTCAGAATGCTCATAGATATTTCATACATATTTCTTTCAAGGCGTTTCACACTCACTAGTCGCATCTGAGCAAGAATTGCAGAAACATGTAGCCCATTCGGGTCGGTGAAATTAAAATAGAAGTCAATATCTTTTTGCTTTGTAGAAAGAGGAACTACCCAAAACATATGGTTGTTAAACTTCTTAATAACTAAAAGCGGACGAGAGAAATGTTGTCCTGAGCCGTTTTGTTCATACCCAATATTCTGACCAAGACTACTCATCCATACCTCACCTTCCTTCGGAAATTTAGATGGAGGTACAGTGCTTTCATCCAGCAACTTTTTAAGCTCATTCCAAATATCGAATATTTTCATAATAACGAGTATATCACATGATGTAGATAACAAAGAGGTTAGTTGTATTCTTCAAGGTTCGTGAAGGAGACCTCTTAGGTTTCCAGGCAACGCTCCGCGGTGACCGCAAGAACGACTTCCTCGACAAGCTCGTGCATGTAGCATTCCCATCAACTCGCGACTTCCGTGGTCTCAAGACTACGTCAGTCGACGCGATGGGTAACTACTCAATCGGTATCCCAGAACATACCATCTTCCCAGAATGTTACGAGGAGGTGAATTGTCACATCGTGACAAGAGAGACTGCCCTGGGGTATGATGAGATCAAGGATATTTTCCCATTCTCAATCACTATCGTAACAACTGCGAAGAACAAAGCTGAAACCCTAGCCCTCCTCCGCCACATCGGCATGCCACTTCAGAAAGAAGTTGCGTAACCGTAGTCACGAAGAGTAAAAGGAAAAACACCCGAAGCAAGCAATTGCCCCGGGTGTTTATAAGTGATGTATCTGAGCTATGTTCCTATCGGACGCAGAGGTTTTGAGTGATTTTCTTTTATCTTTCTATCTAACTCCTCCCTGGACTTTTCGAGGTTACACTTTTCAATCCTTGACTTCCAAAGATTGTAGAGTGCAATTGTGTTTGAATAATAGTCATGCTCCTTTCTCTTGTCAGATCTCTCAAATGCATAGTAAAGCCAACGATCTTCAATACTGGTGCAGAAACTATTCCCAGTGCAAGAAAATGCTGTTTCTTCATCGGCTACGCCAGCAATGAATGGAGTAGCAAATACCTCAAGAATATTTGCCCCATCTAAGTTATAGCGAGATAGAACGTTATGCTCAGTGTGTACATTCACATATTGTTCTCCAGCACGTTTAAGAATATCAGGATATATTTTTTCCGATAATTCATTCTTCGTAAACCTAATGAGTCGTACTGGCAATGGTGTTAGTTCAATACCCTTGCTGCTCATGTAATCGTATGATCTTGTTGCCGCTGGGATATAATCGGTTAAAAAATACTTAGTCATGTCGGATGCCAATTTAACTGAATCTCGTTTGGAATTAAGTTTAAAGATTCGCCAGGTGAAGTATATTCCAATGAGGGCAATGAGAGTGGCAATCATTGTGCCGATTTCTGCATATGCTGCAAATTCTTGTAGTGTGGTAGTTCCCATAGAATTTAATGTTGGATTTTAGATTATATCCATATTCTACCATCATGAAAATATAATACAAGATTGTATGTATGGTACATGGAATACTTTTCCTGCTTTCACGCTGGTTCCCTCCTGGATGACAAAAATTGTGTAAGGTGTCATAAATTGATTGAAGGTTAAAATCGATTTTAACCATTACATAATTCAAACTTATGTTCCCCCATTTTGTCATCCAGGAGGGATCCAGCGCTAGGGGGGTGTGCACAATAAATCCCGTGATACGTAATGTGTCGCGGGATTTTCTATATCTAAAAATCATCCATGTGGGCGTAGTCGGCATTGGGGTCTCCGGTTGCTGAATTTTGATGACCTTGGTCGATGTTGAGGAAGCGGACGTGGGCGCCGTCGAAGAAAAGTTCGCAGGAGCCGACGGCGCCGTGGCGGTGCTTTTCGACGAGGATTTCGGCGATATTCGGGCGCTCAGCGGGTTTGTCTCTGTTCATCTTGTCCTCACGATGAATGAACATTACAACGTCGGCGTCCTGCTCGATGGAACCCGAGTCGCGAAGGTCGGAAAGTTTTGGCTTGCCACCGCGTTGTTCGACGGCACGCGAAAGCTGTGAAAGTGCGATAATCGGCACCTTAAGTTCACGTGCGAGGATTTTGAGCGAGCGAGAAATTTCGGTCACCTGCTGCACCATGGAATCGGAGGCTTTTGTTGCGACAGGTGACATGAGCTGGAGGTAGTCGACGACGAGCAAATCGAGCCCGAATTCATTTTTGAGGCGACGCGCTGATGAGCGCATTTTCAAAATGTTGGTACCTGGCTGGTCGTCGATATGGATTGAGGCTTCGGCAAGGCGTCCGATTGCTTCCTGCACGGCAGCGTATTCGTCATCGTTTGAGAGCTTGCCGGTGCGGAGTTTCCATGAGTCAACACCTGATTCCGATGCAAGCATACGCTCGCCAAGCTGCGCTGCGGACATTTCGAGCGAGAAAATACCCACATGTTTCTTTCCGTGCACGGCCGCATTGCGGGCGACGTCCATGGCGAAGGTTGTCTTTCCCATGGCAGGACGCGCAGCGAGAATGATAAGGTCAGACGGTTGGAAGCCGGCAAGGAGGGCATCGAGTGCGGTAAAGCCAGAGGGAACACCGCGGAGTTGCGCGCCGCCGGACGCGTTGAGTTCTTCGAATTTATTCCACACTTCAACAAGCGTTGAGTTCATCGTTTGAAACTTTGCCTGTGTTGGTGCGTTCGTTACTTCAAAAATGGACTTCTCGGCATGGTCCATAGCGTACTCGACGTTCTCGGGGTCTTGATAGCCGAGGTCGGCGATACTGTGTGCTGCGCGAATAAGTCCGCGGAGAATTGCTTTGTCGGAGACAAGCTGCGCGTAGTAGAGCGCATTTGCTGCGGCAGGCACGGCAGAGGTGAGGTCGGCGATGTAGTTGACGCCGCCGACGCGTTCGAGCTGACCGTTCGTTTTGAGTTTTGCGGTAATAGCAACGGTGTCGATAGGGTCGCCTTTCATAAAGACTTCCATGATGGCGCGGAAAATCTCACGATGCTTGTCGGCGTAGAAGCTCTCAGGCTTTATGTTTGCAGAGACATCATGAATAGACTCCGGCGTCAGCAAAATAGCACCCAAAAGCGCGCGCTCTGCATCGAGGTTGCTCGGTGACCTTCGGAGTTGTGCGCCCCCTTCATCCATAGATGGTGTCTCAAAATCTGGCATCCCGCAAAGTATACCACGCAGGAAACCCCGCAGGGAGTTTGACACCTGTGCATTGTGTGGACAAAGTGTGCATAGCGAGAATTCCCCACACGGTTTTCTCGACTGTGCAGTATACTGCACGAATGAATGACAAGATTACCTGTACGCCGCCTGAGGCGCATCGCATAACCACCGACCTTTTCGCAAACGACAAAAATATCGACCAATCATGGCGTGTATTCACCATTCTTTCTGAGTTTGTCCAGGGGTTTGACATGCTCCGTAAGTACGGCAGCGCTGTGACGTTTATGGGGAGTGCCCGCACGCTTCCGTCGGACCCGTATCATCAAGCAGCAACCGAACTTGCCTGCATGCTTGCCGGGGAAGGCGTCACTATTGTGACAGGTGGCGGCGAAGGTATTATGGGTGCGGCAAACTTTGGTGCGTATCGCGCGGGAGGGAAGTCAATTGGCTTCAACATTAAACTGCCAATGGAGCAGAAGCTAAATCCGTACGTCACTGAATCAAAAACATTTCACTATTTCTTTTCACGCAAAGTAATGCTTGCCTATGCAAGTGAAGTGTACGTCTTTTTCCCCGGCGGTTATGGCACCTTCGACGAGCTCCTTGAAGTGCTCACGCTGGTGCAAACACGCAAAATTGAGCGCGTGCCGATTGTGCTCTACGGTGCGGAATACTGGAATCCTCTTGTTGATATTTTCAAGAATGTCCTTGCAAAGCGTGGTTTTATCAACAAAGAAGACCTCGATCTCTTTGTAGTGCGGGACACCGTGGACGATGCCTTCGCCTATATTGCCGACAGTATCAATAATCGTGCAAAAAAGCGCTCTCGATCTGAAAATGAAATGCCGGCACATCAGCCATCTTAATATAACGCATGCCTGAAATCTCACCCGACACCAAAGAATTCTACACGCCAACACCTTTGCGGTGGTGGGCGTTTGTGCGGCAACTTGCGTATGTGATTGCCATGTTTACGCTCCTGAGTGGCGCACTCTATTTCGGCTATCGCACCTTTTTCTACACGGCACCAACCTGTTTTGACGGCATGCAAAATGGTGAAGAAGCGGGTGTCGACTGCGATGGCTCCTGTGAAAAAATATGTATCGCGCAGATTGCACAGCCATCAATCGAATGGGCAAAGGCATTTAAGGTGCAAGACGGGCTCTATCACGCCGTTGCATTAATCGCAAACACCAACAGAGTGGCAGGCACCCGCGAGCTCGCGTATACCCTTACTGTGGAAGACGAAGCAGGAGTTATTGCAGAGCGGAAAGGTACCATGACGCTCCCGCCTGATGGGCAATACCCAATCTTTGAAGGGCGCATTGCGACAGGAGCACGCACACCAACATCGGTGCGCGTGAGCTTTGACCACGCGCTCTCCTACTGGAGCATGCTGCCATGGAGCCGCACCGACTACACAGTGCTGAGTCGTACGATTACCGGCGCCGGCTCGATTGCCCCAAAACTCACCGCAAGCATACAGAGTAATCTCTATACCGAGACAAAAGACCTCCGCGTGGTTGCGGTCGCCTACGACAGCATGCGCACCCCGCTCGTCGCGTCGCAAACCATATTGCCAAGCCTTCCTGCACAAGCGAAAACTGATGCAATCTTTACCTGGTCCGCACCAATCGCCGGGACGCTTCGCTCGTGTCAAATTCCGTCCGACCTCGTGCTTATGCTCGACCGTTCTGGCTCAATGGCAGCCGACGGCGGCACACCGCCTGAGCCGCTCGAAAGCGCAAAAAACTCCGCAGCGACCTTCATAGAAACGCTCAGCGCAATCGACCGTGCAGCGCTCGTTTCGTATGCGACAACACCAAGTCTTGGCGGGAAACTTACGGCAAACCACGCCGATACTCGTGCCGAGATTATGAACATTGCGCTCGGCAAAGACGGCGTGCAGTACACCGACCTCGCCGCAGCAATTCGCGAAGCAGCGCGTATCTTGGAAGATGGCAAGAATCCCGATGCGCGTCAAGTCATTGCGCTTCTCACCGACGGCGATATTACTCGCCCACTCAATCCCGCAGGGAAGCGCGATGTGCCCTATGCAGAGGCGCAGGCTGTCGCCGCAGCCGATGAGGTAAAACGCGACGGCATTGCCCTCTACACCATCGGCTTCGGCAAAGTGTACGAAGGCGAGTCGTCAGAAGTTGCCCGCAACCGGCAGCTCATCACCTCACTCGCAACCTCACCCGCACACAGTTTCTTCGCACCAACAAGCGCCAATCTCGCCAGCGTCTACAAAGAAATCTCCGAAGGCATTTGCGAAGATGGCCCGGCTATTATCGACATTTTCATAGTCCCGCAATAACTTCTTCCAAAACGGGTGCACTTGTACAGGCTTCAGTCGCCCGCTCCTCCACGGTATAAAAATACCGCTCCGTCACTTACTCCCTCCAGCCAGCACAATTGCATCCCGTTTTGAAAGAAGTTATGTGTTTTGCTCATGGTGCCGCCATTTACAAACTACTATACATGTGGTAGTTTTTGTGAGTTGTTCCTTCGTTCGTTACCTGTCTGTACACTGCAGAAAAAGGAGTTCACATGCTCGACAAACATGAGATGGCTATCCGTAGCGTTTATTACGCTGATATCTTTGGTGGGGAAAAAATTACGAGAAGTCCTTTTCCGGAGCATCTCTGGCCAGTAATGAGTTACCCTGAGAAAATCAAAGGTCTCACTGACCGTGGCTTCAAGGATCCTCACAAGATGATTGCTTCGTTCCCCTCGATTCTTGGTTTAGCCCTCGAAAACATCGATGCAAAAATCAAAGGTCTCACTGACCGTGGCTTCAAGAATCCGAAGGGGATAATTACCAAGCACTCCCCGATTCTTGGTTTTGCCATCGAAAACATCGATGCAAAAATTAGTGGACTCATCGCTCGCGGCTTCAAGGATCCTCACAAGATGATTGCTTCGTTCCCCCCGATTCTTGGTTTAGCCTTCGAAAACATCGATGCAAAAATCAAAGGTCTCACTGACCGTGGCTTGAAGGATGTTCAGGAAAAGGTTGTTTTATCACCCCAGATTCTCAGTTACTCCTTCGAAAACATCGATAGAAAAATGAGGCTTTGCCGTAGGCTTGGCGGGAATTATCAGGACTTTCTTGATTACGGGATAATTTTTGCAGGTATGTCGCCGAAGAATTACATTCCAATTCTTCGGAAATGCAGAGAACTTGAGTTCAGCCCATCTCCTAAAAATGTCTTCAAGATATACAGGGCGAAAAGTTTTTGAGTATCGCGCGTCACTCGCGCTCTGCACTACCGTACCTCGCGTCGCCGCGGGGTATTTTTTTGCTATTTGCATTTTGGAATTAGTGGTATACTGCTTCTATGAGCGAAACGTTGCAGGCAAATATTTTCTTTCTTATTACCTCGATTGCGGTGGGTGTGGGGACGTTGTTCGTATGTGCGATATTGTACTATGTGGTGCGTATTGTGCGTCGCATCGACAACATTACTCGCCGTATTGATGAACGGAGCGAAGAAATCGCTAGCGACATGGCGCGCGCTCGTGCGTACGTTGTGCAGGGCAAACTTTTGCGCGCCTTCGGTACTATGCTCGGAAGAATATTTCGTGCGTCACCTCGCCGCTCCTCGCGTCCTGTAGACGAAGAGGAGGAAACACTATAAGTATAAGTAACGAGTAACATGGCAACAAAAAAGGTAGCAGCTTCAAAAGAAAAAGGACTCTCAAAGGGTGAGAAGGTTGGTCTCGGTGTGGCACTTACCGCAGCTGCGGTGGGTGCTATCGGCGCGTACTTCCTTGCGGGCAGTAAAGACGCCGCAAAGAATCGCAAAATGGTAAAGAGCTGGATGCTCAAAGCAAAGGCCGAAGTGCTTGAAGGGCTTGAGCAGGCTAAAAAAATGAGCTCGGAGGAGTATGCACAGCTTCTTGATCAGGTATCTGCGGTGTATGCTTCTGCACAGAATGTTTCGAAGAAAGACATTGCTGAGTTTAAAGATGAAATGTCACAGCACTGGAAGAAGCTCGAACGAACGGGGAAGAAAGCAGTAAAGAAAGTTATTGCACCAAAAGAGTAAAACTATTAAAAAACCGCATGTGCGGTTTTTCTATGTTTAAGTAAGCGAGCAGTTGTCGCCTTTGTGCAGATGCATAAAGCGCTGCGTGTACATAATGGCGAAGGTACCAATAACGATGGTCATCGAGAACGCGAGCACAAGATTCGTGAAGAAATTGATGCCAAGCGCGGGAAGGATGAAGAGGGCGAGAGCGAATCCCGTGATATACACGAGAAATGATTTTGCAAATATCTTTAACATAACGCAACATGCATCGTTCTTTTCTTCTCGAATTCTTCGATAGTAGGTAAAAATCGTAGCTGCGACGACACTTGCAAAGTATATATTAAGAAGGAATGCGTACGGTCCAAATACGAGTTCGACATACCCGTCAGCAGTAGGTATGATTGCTTCGTACATGACGCCAGGCGTCGCAATAGATATTCCCATCAGGACCGCTACTGCAAGTAGTACGACATGTAGTTTTGAGAACTGCCTATTTGGCACAAGGAGCGCCACAAGGAGGTAACTCATAACTACGAATACCGCGAGAAATGCAGCACCGTATGAAATAATAGGGATTGGCAGTATAAGCTCAATACTTGCCATGAGTATAAAGACGGTTGTACAAAACGATGAAAAAAGTATAGCGAGCGTACCTGTCTTGTGTCTAGGACGCATGAGGAGATATACTAAAAAGCATACATTCACCACAAGCGCTATGCCAAGCGCCAAGGCGTTGATTAAAAAAAGAGGTTCCCACATAGAATAAATATATAAAATTACTTCTTATGTATCATGCCATGACTTTACCGAAAAACAGATTCAGACTGTGTGGATAACTACGTTGTGTGGTATAACCATGGTGCAAGATCCTTTGCTCATTCACATTCCTACCTGGAGAAAAAGATGCATATACGACCCGCAGCACTGTCTGACCTCGATGCCGTCATGGCTGTCGAAAAAGCAACCTTCGGAGAAGGTATTGCTCCTGAAGCAATGGCGACACGTGCGCAAATGCGTTCACGTATCGAGCTCTTTGCGCGAGAAAAATTTCCGGAAGGATTTTTGCTCGCAGAGCACGAGGGGGTGATTGTTGGTTACATGATCATGTTTCCTACCGCACTCACACCTGAAGAGTGTGCGTCCTGGGATATGGCGACTGACTGTGGAAATCTTGCGGGGACATTTGATATGACCGCGCAAAATATGTTCATGGTGTCATTTGCGGTTGTCTACAGCGCACCAGATAACACGTCGGCACTTCTTGCACTCACGTCACAAGTCATTCGACTTGACCGACTTCGCAAATATGGCTACACGCAGGATTGCTGTATGTTTTGCTCGCGCATGCCCGGCTTTGCAAAAGCTCACAAAAAAACACGTATCTCTGCTGAAAAGTATTGGCGTTTGGAGGACCCGCAGGGCGCACCTCGCGATGCGGCTCTGTATCAATACCATCGCATGACCGCGGAGAAACCATTCAAGATCATGCTTGATGGGTATCAGCCCGATGTGCTTTCTGGTGGACACGGCGTTTTGTTTGCGTTGAGAAATCCAGTCCTGAACATTTGCACGCTCGCAACCCTCATTGCAAATAAGTAATTTTCATCGACACACTGGAGTACTGCATGAATCCCAAAATTGACCTCCTTTACGGCAGTGACCGCCGGTGGTATGACGAGCGCGGACAAAAGTTCGTGCGCTTCACCACACTCTACTTGCCGTACGGCGATGCTCGGGGCGGTTGCCCCGATTGGCGGGGCAAATGGAAAGGTGGCGATATCACCAAAATGCCCTGCGTCTTTTGTGCTTTGCCGAATGCGGTCAAGGCGTATCAAGACACCTTCTACAGCGGCGCTTCGGTGCCGCACGCGGACATGCTCACGGCGCTTGACGCGAACATTGAAAAGGCGCGCCGTACCGGGCCGCTCCATACGCTTGCGATTTTCAATGGAGGAAGCTTTCTTGCTATGGACGGAGCATTTCAACAGCAGGTTGCGGCGCAGGCAGCGCTCTCGGGCGCGCGTCGACTTGTGATTGAGTCACGCGCCGAGCTCGTGACGAGTGAGGCAATTGCGCGCCTCAAATCCGAACTTGCATTGCATGACGTGAAGCTCACGGTGCGTATCGGGGTCGAAACCCAAGACGACAAAATCCGTATGCAAGTGCTCCGCAAAGGGCACGCACGCAAAGCGCTGAGGGAAGCAGTGCACATTTTGCACTCGTATGGCGTGACCGTTGGCGGCTACGCACTCGTGCGCCCGGCGCCACTTGCGTGGATCCAGCGGGTGCATCCTCACGTGCAGGACTATGACACGTTTTCGCAAGAAGAGGCGGTTGCAACCATTGACGCAATTCTCGGAGAGTTCGGCATGGACGAAGTCTATTTTTGCAGCACGTGTGTTGCGCCGGATACCTTGCTCGAACAGCTGTGGCTGCAGGGTGACTACGAGCCTGCATCGCTTTCGCTCGTTGCAAGCGTGCTTGCCGAGGCGCTCACGAAGCACGACAAGCCGATTCATCTCTTGCCGTTTCGTGATGAGCCGGCGTTCGTCGCGGTGTCGTCGAACCACGAGAAGCGCGGCGTGCATCAGGATGAAGCTGCGCTTCACCCGCATGACGTGCTCTTCCGCAACCTTCTTGATGGCTATCGCGAAGCAATGCATCGTCAGATGTTTCTGTATGGATACGCCACGCTGCAGAGCCAGGTGAATGATTGTTCTTTCTGTCGGTTTCCGACATAGCATGAAGCGCGTTGCGCAGACATGCAAAAGCCCCGCGGTGCGGGGCTTTTTTATGTGCCTGAGGGGTTTCCTCTTGGACACGGATGAGGTTACTTTGTTGTCGGAGTAAACGCAAGTGTCATGCGGTGTTCCTTTGGTACAAAGAGAGTGATCTCAAACTGTGCTGATGCGCCAAGCGGAAGTGCTGCGCGGAGCGCCTCTTCAGAAGCGAATTCAGAAACATGGACGAGTCCTGCGATGCCTTCCTCGATAGAAACGAGTGCGCCGTGGGTGTTGTGCTTAATGACAACGCCGCTGACTTTGTCGCCCTTCTTGTACTTAGCTGCAACGAGTGTCCAAGGATTCTGCTGGAGCTGCTTAATCGAGAGAGAGATTTTGTTGTTCTTCACATCGATAACCTTTACGCGGATGACATCGCCAACCTTGTAACGTGAACGGGTGTCGTCAACGAGTCCCCAGTCGATTTCTGAAATGTGAACAAGACCTTCAATACCTTCTTCAAGCTTGACGAAGATACCGAAGTCGACAACGCCCGTTACTTCGCCGGTGTGGACATCTCCCACGGCGTAAGTGCCGGTACGTACTGCTGCGTCGCCCTTCTTGGTGCGCTTTTCAGAGAAGATAAGCTTCTGTTCCTTTGCGTCTGCGGTAATCGCAACCACTGAGATGAACTGGCCAGCGAGGTGCTTGAGCTCTGAGAAGATTTTCTCTTTGTCGCCGTCCTGGACACGTGGGTAGTGTTCGTGGGAGAGCTGTGATGCTGGGAGGAAGCCGGTAATGCCTTGCCATTCGAGGATGAGTCCGCCCTTGTTGGCGTCCTTGACTTCGAGGCTGAGCACTGAGCCTTCCTTCACGAGACGTTCTGCCTCGGTCCAGATAAGCGCCTGACGAGCTTCCTTGAGGGAAAGTTCGATGTAGCCATCTTCATGTTCGCCGATTGCGACAACCTTTGCGGAGATAACATCGCCGACTGATGCCTTGCGGAGCACATCGCGCGCATTCATGAACTCACGTCCATAGATGATACCCGTACCAAAGGGTACGAGGTCGATGTAGACTGCTGAACGTCCAATCGCGGTGATGGTACCTTCAACAACATCGTCAACCTGCGGCGTAGCGCCAATAGTATCAGCAAGCGTTTCCATGAGTGTTGCGGGTGCAGCCACTTCAGGAGCTTCTTCGTCTGACGCACGGAAGACTGACTTCATGCGAGTAATAAGTGAAACTTTTTCTGTCATAAAAAGAGAGGGAATTGTGTCTTCTGCGCTCTGCCACCGCACGCAGAAGGATTAAGCAATTCACCGTAATAAATAAACCATTTCATTAAAAAAATAGTAGCCGCACTCTACCATTCTCGGTGCATGAAGTCAACGTGCGCGGGAGCGATTACACGCCCTCGGTATGCTTGGTGGCGCGGCGCTTTTCTAGCTCGCTTTTATGCATGACTTCTTCGGCAACGTCGACAAAAAGCATGCCGTCGAGGTGGTCACATTCGTGTTGGAAAATCTGGGCGAGCAGGCCTCCTGCGCCACGTTCAAAAAGCTTGCCGTGTTCGTCGTACGCGCGGATAGTGCAGTTCTTTGCACGCGAGACGATACCGTAGTGGTCGGGCACGGAAAGGCAGCCCTCGCCAACTTCTTCGCGCTTGCCTGAGGCTTTCACAATCTTTGGATTAACCGCAACCATAAAGGGAAGCACCGGCTCCTCTTTTCGCTTGACTGCCTCGGCATCTTCCACAAGGAAAATCCGTAGCGGTACGCCAATTTGCGGCGCTGCAATCGCCACCCCCACAAACCCCTTGGCAGAGTAATCAATCAGCGCCTGGCGCATATCTTTAATAACCTTCTGGACCTTCGCAGAAGTAATTTCCTCGACCGGCACTTCCTCACATATAGTGTGCAGCGCCGCGTGGTCCTGTGGCACGAGTTTCGTCATATGTCAACAAAGTACCACATTCTATACTTTGTTGCAATGAGTATAGAGACAAAAAAAGACGGAGCGCGATGCTCCGTCGGAATGAGGCTCATGCTCACCTACATGTTCTACACTGCCACAGGTGCGGCGATGTGCGGGTGGTGGTCATACCCCGCAAGCGCAAAATCAAGATACTCGAAATCAAAGATGTCTTTCACCTCGGGATTGATGTGCATGGTAGGCAGCTCACGCGGTTCACGGCTGAGCTGCAATTCCACCTGCTCCATGTGATTGGAGTACAGGTGAATGTCGCCGCCAGTCCAGACGAATTCGCCAAGCGCAAGGTTAGTGACCTGTGCCACCATCATGGTGAGGAGCGCGTAGCTTGCGATGTTGAACGGCACCCCGAGGAAGAAGTCGCAGCTGCGTTGATACAGCTGACACGACAGCTTGCCGTCTGCCACATAGAACTGAAAGAGGCAGTGGCAGGGCTGCAACGCCATAGACGGTAGGTCTGCAGGGTTCCAGGCCGAAACAATGAGGCGGCGGTCGTCTGGCTTCGCCTTGATGCGTGCGATAACATCCGCGATCTGGTCGATTTCGAGCCCGTTCTGCGCCGGCCAGTGTCGCCACTGGTGGCCATACACAGGGCCGAGATCGCCGTGTTCATTCGCCCATTCGTCCCAGATCCTGACCCCGTTATCCTGCAAGTAGCGAATGTTGGTATCGCCTCGCAGGAACCAGAGCAGTTCAATGATGATGGATTTCAGGTGGCACTTTTTCGTGGTGACAAGCGGAAAGCCTTTTGCAAGGTCGAAACGCATTTGGTGACCGAAGACACTACGTGTCCCGGTGCCTGTGCGGTCCGTCTTTACGGCACCTGTGTCTCGGATGAGACGCATCAGGTCGAGGTATTGCTGCATGGGAATATCTCCAAAGATCAAGCCGACGGTGGCCTAGGGTAAAGCGTACCTGATTAAGATAATTCTGCAAGACCCTTCGCTTCTTTCTGTGCTCGTTCGGTCATATCCAAGCCTTCGCTTACGCTGCGGTTTGGCTACGACACTCACTCGCTTGAAAGATAAAAAAACGGCACCCAACAGAGGATGCCGCAGTAGTCAAGTGACCTTTGCTGCTAGGAAGTTTTGCGTCTGTATATCTGAAACGAGGTTGTGTATTCGTCGTCGGCACAACAACTCGGTTCGGAGTCGTTTGTTATTTCCCAGTTCGAGTCAATTTCAGGGAATTTTGCATCACCTGCAATGTCTGCGTAGACTTTGGTGAGGTATATTCTGTCTGCAAAGTTGATTGCTTCGCGGTACAGAAGACCTCCGCCGATGCAGAAGATTTCTTCCATACCCGAAGCCTCTCGTGCGACAATGAGTGCCTCCGCAAGAGAATTAGCGACTACAGCACCAGATGCACTATACAACTTATTACGTGTTACAACGATGTTGGTTCGGCCCAGCAAGGGACGATATTTAGGGTTGATAGACTCCCACGTCAAGCGACCCATGATCACCGGGTGACAATTTGTAATATCGCGGAACCGTCGCATGTCGCTTGGAATGCGCCAGAGTAGCGAGTTGTCTTTACCAATAACGCGCCCGGGGTACGTTGCTGCGGCAATGAGCGAAAGAACAGAACCAGATTTCACGGTATTCTCCAGGTTTGTGGTTGTGCGATTACTCTAGTGAATTTTCATGTGAAAGTCAAACGAGGCGCGGGAGTGATAGGTCTTCATTTTGTCAGAATTCGAATAAAGCTCATAAAGTGCGGAAAAGTCAGAACATAAAAAAGACCCCTCCTCGTGTGACATTGTCATTTGATGGAGGGGTCCGACCAGGGAAGGCCTTGTTATTTGAGCGGAATCGTCGCTTGTGAGCCAATATCGCCGATGATGGTTGTGCAGTTCGCTTTCGCAGCGCACGCCTGCACGGCTTCGACCTGCTTTTTGGCAACCTCCAATTTCAAGAACTGTTCCGGGCTGAAGCCAACACTGTTGCGATAGGCGTTGTCGGCATTTGCACGCTCCACCTCAGCGCCTCTGCGGTTGATTTCTGCAGCCATCCGCTCGTTTTCAGTCTTTGACCGCTGCTGCTGTGAAGCGGTTTCGGCCATCGCTTCGAGCACTTTTTCTGGAGGTGTTGCTTTTCCGACAATGACTTCCATCACTTCAACATCAATACTCTTTGCCTTCACAAACTCGCGCATCTCACCGAGAACGACACGCTGGATTTCTCCGAGGATATCCTTCCCATCTTTATTGAGCTGTCGAGTTGTGAGTGCTGTCATTGAGGTTTTCGACACCTCATCACGCACCGAGGTACGAAACAGTTCTTTGATATTCTGTTCGTACCAGTGTGGTCCGAACGACGAATGCAGCTTTGGGGTTTTGCCGGAAATCGGCCGAACCTTGATGTATGCATTGAAGTCGATTGGGATGTTGTCGCTTGTAATGGTGCCGTCCCTCACGTCATCGAACGCTTCATTGTGCTGAACGGGTCGAATGTCGTACATGATGACATCAGACGTGTAGAACAACCACTTTGAGCCGGCATCAAGAGGTTCAGAGCGAACCCCGCCATTTTCGAAAAACGTAAAAAATGGCTTATCGACGATCACTCCCTCGTGGCCAGCTTCGATTTGCACCCGTTTCAAGACTGCGAGCAGAAAGATCACGGAAAAGAAAAGTATCCATGCGACGATGATAGGCTTTTTGTACGAGACCCAAAAACTGGATTCGTTACGATCAGAATAGCTCATTGGATTTTCCTTTCAGGAATGAGAGAACAAACAGGGATACATCAAATGTAGTAGATGCGAGAACACAATACATCTATAATTTGAAATCGTCAAGTGTTCCTGTTTGCGATACTAGGCACAACAAAAAGTATCGCTGGGGCGATACTTTTGGCAGAAAGAGCGCATGGTTCCGCGTTGAGATTGTCTCTTACCAAATCTTCGCCTGCTTCTTTTCAGGGAGATAGAGTTTGTGGTGAGGTTCGGTTTTATATGCTTGATGCCATGCGGGGGTGTTTGCAACGGGGAGGTTGATGCGGGATTTGCTTGGGGCGTGTTCGTCGACGACGAGCTTCATGAGTTCGTATTCTTTGCGTCCGTGTCCGCATTCGAAATGGGCAAAGCCGAGGAAGAAACGCTCAGTGGGGGTGTAGCCGCCGAGAGTCACGTTTTCCTCAGGATGCTTCTCAAGGTGATTCATGAATGCGTCGTAAGCGATGGCAAGGCCGCCAAGGTCGGCGATGTTTTCGCCGAGGGTGAGTTTGCCATTGACTCTCTGGCCGTGGACACGGAAGTTGTTAAACTGCTTCACGAGCACGGCAGCTTTTTTATCAAAACGTTTCTTATCTTCAGCAGTCCACCAATTTTTATAGTTGCCGTCGCCATCAAAGAGTGCGCCTTGGTTATCAAAACCGTGCGTCATTTCGTGGCCGATGACGACACCGATTGCGCCGTAATTGATAGCGTTGTCACCTTCGTGATCGAAGAAGGGGTCTTGGAGGATAGCGGCAGGGAAGACGATTTCATTCATGTTTGGCGAGAAGTAGGCATTCACCATGTGTGGCGGCATAAACCATTCGTCATGGTCGACAGGCTTCCCGAGCTTTCCATAGTTGTGGTGCATTTCGTGACGGCCTGCGCGCATGATGTTGCCAACATAGTCTCCTCCGTCAATATGAAGTCCGGCATACATGCGCCACGTTGTAGGGTAGCCGATTTTACGGGTCATTTTACCGAGTTTCACCAAAGCCTTCTTTTTTGTCCCGTCCGACATCCAGTCGAGATTCTTGATGCGGGCGCGGAAGGCAACAAAGAGATCATCAACAAGTGCATCCATGTGTTCCTTTGCATCCTCCGAGAAGTGGCGACGGACATACTCTTTGCCGAGAATGTCGGGAATACCTGCATTGACTGCACCGAGCACACGCTTCCAAAGCGGCTCCTGCTTTTCGCTGCCGCTCATAACCTTGCCGTAGAATTCGAATGCTGTTGTGCCGATTGCACCCGTAAGCATGCCTGCCGAGGCGTCGAGCAGTCCGAAACGGAGATATAGTTTCCAGGTGCTAAGCGGTGTTTTTGCAAGAAGCTCCGTCATCTTCTTCAAATACTCTGGCTGCTGCACGAGAAGATGTGTCGCTGACCCTAGTCCTTGCGATGTAAGATATGCTTTCCAAGGAAAGGCGGGGCACTCTTTTTGCCATGCGCTGACGCTATATTTATGGTACGTCTTTGTAATATCGCGACGGTCATTGCGACTCATGCTGATCTTTGCAAGTTTCGTTTCAAAATCCCAAAGCGTCTGCGCGAGCCCTCCATTAATGGAGGGAGAATGTTCGAGGAGTTTATTTGCATAGGCGAGGAAGCCGGCTTTGATCGTTTCGTTGCGTTCGCTTTTGACGAGATAAAAATCCCGCTCGCCGAGCGTAATCCCGCCCTCTACGATATTGGTAATATATTTTGTGCTTGCCTTGTCATCCTGTCCGACAAATACGCCAAAGAGGGGAGAGAAGCCGTCATTATGCAAATGCGTAATCGCTGCAATAAGTGATTCGGTCGAATCGATATTCTCAATGAGATCAAGCCAGTGCTGAATTGGTGTGAGGCCCAGCTTGTTGCGCGTCTTCATATCCATACCTGACGCGAAGAAGTCAGAGAGCTGCTGTGCCTCGTTATCACCAACACCGTGCTTGCCAGCCACAAGGTTCCCCGCAATAGCATCTTTCGCAATGGCATGGACTTGTTTTGCTACCTTTTCTCGCAAAGCATAAAAGCTCCCCCATGACGACTTCTCCGGCGGAATAGGATTCTTCGCAATCCACCCACCGTTGGCATACTGGAAGAAGTCATCCTGCGGCAACACCGAGGTATCAAGGTTCTGTTTTCGATATGTTTTCATGAGGCATAGTATACAAGGTAATTTTTAAATATCTCGCCCTCGAAGCATTGACAGTACACAGTATATGTGCTAGTATTTTCGGAAGGTAAAGAGTCTTTCTGTACGGAATGGCTGGTAGCTATTCTACAAGGAGAAAGACCGAACATTGACACTCACAAAGGGGTGAGTATCGGCTCGTTCCGACCATTCACCCACTTTATCCAGCTCGTTTACACATACCTTCTCACAAGAAAGTATAGGTAAGCGATTTGGTAGAGTTTTAGCCCGCATAATGGGCAGTTTACATCTAGTTCTGTGCTTTGTGCTCTCACCACAAGATACTGCTTTCGATAGCAAAGAACACATATCTTTTACACCTATTTACACAGGTGGCCCTACTTCTCAAGTCCGAGAAGTGTGAGTGGGTTCTCTTAGGAGATGGACATGGATTCGTCACTATATGATGATTACCGAGCTAAGTTGGACCGGGAGTTTAACCTCAAGGCCGATCGGGTCATGAGAGCACTCTATATTTTCTTAGCGTTCTGTGTACTGCTCTGCGCTACCGTCTTCTACTTCAGTGCGAGGGAGGAGAAGTCGCGCGAAGCAGTGGTCGCGGAAGTTGTTGCGATCAAGAAGGAGCATAGTGGTGGTAGCGCTGGGGTGAGATACGACTACCTCACCTTCAAGATCAGAATTCCTCAAGGGGAGTTCTGGTCTGCGGAGGAAGTTCGCATTAAAGACTGCCCGCAAGTTTTTCATGGTCAGCTACAAAAAGTGTGGCTTGTGAGGAACGGCTACATGTTCCGCGAAGGCGGAGAGACCTACACCACAGAAGGTTTGATCACTTTCTGCAAAACTCCCCGTGCAGGGTAATTGTTCTTTCACCACCACTACGGCACGGCGCAGTGGTACCTCGGGCAAGGAGAGTTGATTCATTCAGCTTCTTGCCCACTTTATTCAGCTCACGAATGGTTCGTGGGTTGATAGAGTTATTTTTTACTCAAAAAGCGCCGCGTTGCGGCAGAAAGGGACATCATGCCCAAGATTTTTTCCTTCGACGCGGAAACCAACGGCTTGTGGGGGCAGGCGTTCGCCCTGTCCGCTGCGGTTTACGAGGAGGGTCAAATGACCCACTCGTTCACCGCCTATCTCGGCGCCGAAAATGTCACTGACGCCTGGGTTCAGGAGAATGTTCTCCCGAAGCTCTGTGACCTCGCGGTCACTCACTTGTCGTACTCGGAGATGCTGAAAAGCTTCTCCGAATTCTACCTCGCCCACAAGGGCGGGGCTGACGTCATCGTTCACATGGGCGTACCTGTCGAGAGCCGTGTGCTCTCCAACATGTACACCTCGGGACACATTGGGGAATGGGACGCTCCGTACCCGCTCATCGACGTTGCCGGGGTGCTCAAGCACGCCGGCGAGGACCCGACGAGCGTCGACGGCTACAACGAACGGAACGGCCTTCTGGCCGACCGTTCGGAGGTGATGGGTCTCGCGACCCATCACCCGCTCTACGACTCGATCGCCACCGCGGTCGCCTACATGCACTTGATGCGATAGGAATACCAATGAAGGACGCCATAAGTGTACTTTCCCTGATTGCAATGGGGTTCACCGTCGCAGCCTGGATCAGGCTCCGCATGGAGCTCTCCGCAGAGCGGCGGAGAATAATGAGGTCGTGTTCCTCGTAAGAGCAATTGTTCTTTCACCACCACTGCGGCACGGCGCAGTGGTACCTCGGGCAAGAGACTGACTCGTTCAGTTCCTTGCCCACTTTATTCGGCCTGCAACAATTCTGTTGTGGGTCGATTGAGTTTTTTGTTTTCTTTGAGCAACCCTGCTCGCATGCTTTAGTAGGTTTCGGGCAATCGTGCACGAAATCGAACGGGAAGTCGCCTTGAAAAAGCGGCCGAGCAGGGTGGGTTATAGCAGAGATGTAACAGTCTGTGCATCCCTAGCTCGAGGAGATCATCATGAACGGAAACACGCTTCCTATCCACGCCTTCCGCGCAGAAATCGTGGAGGCAGTTCGTAACAACTCGGTCGTGGTCATCACGGCTGAGACCGGCGCAGGGAAAAGCACGCAAGTGCCGCAGTACCTGCTGCAAGCGGGCTACGACCTCGTCGTGACCCAGCCCCGCCGTTTGGCAGCCCGTACGGTTGCCGAACGTGTGGCAGAGGAGCTCGGCGAGAACCTTGGCAAAACTGTCGGCTACCGCACCGCGGTGGACCGGCAGGACTCCGAGGCAACACGTTGCCTGTTTTGCACCGACGGCCTCGCACTCGTGCGGGAGCTCATGGGGCAAAACAAGGGCGTTCTCGTCCTTGACGAGGTGCATGAGTGGAACGAGAACATGGAAGTTCTCGTTGCGTGGGCTCGCCAGCAGATTTCTGCTGGTGTCGAGATGAAGGTGGTGCTCATGAGTGCCACCCTCGAAGCCGAGAAGCTCTCTGAGTTTTTCGGTGGCGCGCCTATCATCGCGGTGCCGGGGCGTTTGTTCCCGGTCGAGGTGAAGCAGGCAGGTGCGGCACTTGCTGACGACGTGGCAACACTCGTCGCGCAAGGCCGTAACGTCCTTGTATTTCAGCCTGGGAAGGTCGAAATTGATGAGACGTGTAATTTGCTCCGCATGAAGGTGGATGCAGAGGTCCTCCCGCTGCACGGGCAGCTCACCGTCGAGGAACAGGCGAAGTGCTTCAAGCATTATGGCCGTCCCAAGGTGGTGGTGTCGACGAACGTGGCGCAAACCAGCGTCACGATCGACGACATTGACGCGGTCGTGGACAGCGGCATGGAGCGGCGCATCGAATTGGTTGATGGCGTTGAGGGCTTGTACCTCAAACCCATCAGTCGTGCCGATGCGATGCAGCGGAAAGGTCGCGCCGGGCGAACAAAGCCTGGCGTGTACATCGACCACTGCAATGCACTCACGCGTCCGGATTTCCCGGTCGCGGAGATCATGCGCAAGCGTCTCGACCAAACGGTCCTGCGGCTTGCAATCGCGGGGTTCGACATGGAAAAGCTGGCATTTTTTCACCAGCCCAACATCGAGGACATTCACGATGCGCGCGAAACGCTCGTTGGTCTCGGCTGCATGACAAAGGGCGGGGAAGTGACAAGTGTCGGCAAGCTCGTGAATCGGCTGCCTGTCTCCGTGCAATATGCGCGGATGCTGGTGGAAGCTGATCGGCTTGGAGTTGTGGACGACGTGCTCACTGTCGCTGCGATTATGGAGCAGGGCGGCATTGTCGTACCGCCGCCGAGTCGCACACAGCCGTTTCGCCCTGATTGGCGCAACATGGTGCCTTCCGAAAACGAGTCCGACGTTATGGGTCAGCTTGCTGTTTGGCAGCTCGCTGAGAACATGGCGAAGGATGAGATGAAGGAACGGGGCGTCTCACTGCGTACGTACTTTCACGCAAAGGAAGTACGGCGGCACTTGGAGCAGGCGATCAGGCCGTTTTTCAAGCTTGAGTCCACAGGGCGCCGCGAGGACATCCTCAAGGCAGTTTGCGCAGGCATGGTGCACCATCTCTACAAGGTTAGCTTTGCCGGGTGCCGGAACGGCGACGGGGTTACTCGTCAGCTCGGGACGGCATCGCTCGTACGCGGCGCGGAATGGCTGGTTGGGAAGCCCTTTGATCTCGAGATCAAGACACGGCAAGGGGACATGACCCTCAGGCTGATTGAAA
Organism: Candidatus Kaiserbacteria bacterium RIFCSPLOWO2_12_FULL_50_10; assembly: GCA_001783515.1. Lineage (GTDB taxonomy): Bacteria > Patescibacteriota > Minisyncoccia > Phycocordibacterales > UBA918 > HO2-49-34. The sequence continues at coordinate 30,898 of MFMN01000024.1, forward strand.
TGGCCTCGAAGGTGGACCCGATGTGGCTGACTGAAATCGCGCCGCAAATGGTGGAGAAAAAGACTGGTGAACATCCGTACTTCGACGCTAAGGAGGGCACGGTGGTTTCAACCACGCAACTGCTCTTCAATGGTCAAGTGGTGCGGGAAGAAACCGTCCTCGACCCTCAGCATCCGCAGGCAGCAGCGGTTGAAGTGGAGTATCTCTATGATACCTTCCAAAAACCTGCGCTCGCGTGGGTGAATGTGGAGGTTGAAGATGAGGCTGTCCCCGAGGTACTCGAATGCATTGTCGGCACGCATCCGGAAACGGGTGAAGCACTCAAACTCTTTGGGACGTATCAGCTTGGCTGGTACGGTACTGAGGAAGTGTGGGTGCGCGACCGGGACAGTGCCGAGGGTGCGCGCGCGACGTGTGTGGCGAACATCGAGCAGCGTCGGCAGGAAGCACGTGAACGCCGTGAGGCGAATGACCGCGTGCTTGCGCAACATGCCGAGTGGGAGCGCCTCCGCGTGCAGGAAGAGCATGCACGTGTCGCGAAAGCTGCGGCAGAAGCCAAAGCTTGTGACGGCGGGAAGGTTCTCGCTCTGCATACCAAGGACGTGAGCGCTACGACGCTTGCTGCCTCGGTCGAAGCGCTTGCGGCGAAGTTTCGCCGATAAGCATTCGTTGTTCTTTTGAAGTTCTGTTTGACCCCACGAGCAATTGTGGGGTCTTTTTTTTGGGTATGGATTACCCTGCGTAGGAATGTCGCCGTTTGAAGAGGGGAGTGCTTGGTACAGATTATTGACTTATTTTTCAGCACGTGGCACAGTCTTTGGGATTGGTCCTGTTCTAGAAAGAACTGTTCTTTGACAGGTTTTGCTATTTTCTTTTTCAAGGAGAATGTCATGAGTGCTGACAGCGGTTTTGACGACGAAAATGATTCGACGCCTGAAGAGGCGGCGAAGATTATGTCCATCATGGACATCGTGATTGAAGGCGAGGTCCTGACGGACGGTTTCGTGTATGCTTCGCCCGAAGAAGAGGCGCAGATGCGCGAGATTGTTTCCGTGTGGAAAAAGATTCGCTGGTATCGTGAATATACGGGTTACCTAGGTGCTGTCGAGGAGGCGGTTGCGGACAGCTTGCAAGAGCTACTGATGCAGTGGCGTGCTTCCGGCGGCTTGGCCCGTCAAATGGTTGCATTTGCTGAATCTCTGTCACCAAAAGTTTTGCAGCGTGCGTTTGAATACTACAACATCGACTTCGCGTCGATGGAGAGCTATATTCGCCGCATCACAATTTTGCAGTATGACGGACTGTTGCATACGCTTCGCTCGGTTGAATCAGGAGAAATCCCTGAATGCTACCGCGAGGGGCTCGCAAACCACGTCGACAAGTTCCGTCGGCCCGAGGTGCACACGCTTGAAGCGATTCAAGCCGACAGTGGCGCTCTCGGCGACCGTTACGTGCCTCGCAATGCTCGTTCGACCGATATTCTCGGTCTCGGCTTCGGGTACCACAAGTACCTGTCGCTTAAGAACGACATGCAAGAGTCGCCTAGCACTATTGAACAGGCACGCAACCTATTGTCTCTGGACCATCAAGTCTCGGTCAACAGGCTGTACGGCATCTACGCGTTTTTGTACGCAATGTTGCCGATTCCGCGGCGTGGAGAAGTTGGCTCGTGGTTTTGCCCGGGCTTTCATGTCACGCTGTGGGGGTGGCTCGCCATTCTGGTCGGCTCGCCGATCGCGCTCGCGTTTGGCGTTCCCGCATGGGAGCATTCGCCGCTCTATGTCAGCATTCCCTTGCTGATTGCCGGTGCGTGGCTTCCGCTTGCGCTTTATTATGCGCTCATGTGGTACATCTTTGCGCGCCTAATCAAAAAGGAGAAGCGTGACGCGTGGGGCAAGAATATTCGCGACTACTGTGCCCTAAACATGGAGGAGGACTATTGGGCGCATATCGCAATATCGCTTCTTGCAACATTGGGTGTTGTGGCGGCGCTCGGTGTCGCTGCGGCCGCGGGCTACGGTGTGTATCTCTGGTTTTGGGAGAGCGTGCCGTATGCCATTGTGTACGGACTGTTC
>MFMN01000024.1:33018-40493 GCA_001783515.1 Candidatus Kaiserbacteria bacterium RIFCSPLOWO2_12_FULL_50_10
GTACGGACTGTTCACGTTTTTGTGGATGATGCACCTCGGGAAGGAGAAGGAGCTCTGCCTGCCGTGGAAGATGGACGGTCTGCGTATCCTCGGCACCGCGCTCTGCACGTTCCTCGTGCTGCGACTCGGCTATGACCTTGTGATGCTGTCTCTGCCGTTTTTGCGGGAGGCCGCGTCTGCGGTTGTCTTGGCCATGGTGTTTGTGGCGTGTGCGTTCATTGGGGGATTCTCCGCCTTCGGGGCATTTAGCGACGCAGACGACTTCAGGAAGCAAGCTTTCTGGGGCAACGACGACATCAATGTCGCGAGGCAGCGTGAGCTCCGCCGACAGTCGCTCTACTGGCTGCTCCCTGTCGCCCTTTTGTTCGCGGTTGGATATGCTTACCTTGCGAGCAGTGACTCCAAGCTTGAGTTGGGTTGGGAGCGTGCGATGTACTACGGTCTGAGCCTCTTCGGGCTGTTGTGCATTGTGATATTCGTGCAGCTCTCTGGGCGTCTGCGTATCGATGTCGAGCATGCCAAGCGTTTTCGTGCGTACAAGAGTTATGTGTGGGACGATCCTTCCAGCTATAGCCGTGGCGCACATGAAGTCGCGCTCAAGATGCTTGAAAAAAGTGAGTGGTTCTCGAACTTGCCGCTCGAAGGCCAGCGAGATACTGCGCAGCGGTTGAAAATTATCGCTGACTATATCTTCCACAACAAAAACATACCACCAGCATTCTGGAGTATGCGTGGGGACGCCTTCGATGATTTGTGGAAGATTTACCACTGGGATTTCCCGCTGCCTTCCGAGGTGACTTGGAGCAGAGAGAATCGACATCGCCTCGCGGTTTTGGTGCTCGAAGGTGTGAGTATTGAGGAGGGCGCCGCCATTCTCAAGAAGAGAACAGCTTCGGTCGAAAGATTCTTTGCTGTTGTCTCCGCCCCCTTCAAGCCAGTTGGCCAGCTCCTTCGCGGCATCAGAACTGCAGGAGCCTTCGTGAAAGACATTGCGAGTCGTTGCCCTCGCGTCAGCGAGAGCGCGCGAGCGCAGTAGCAGAACCTCCAAGACACCCTTACGGTGTCGACCTTACTACCCGAAGCCGTGCGCTCTGCACCAAGGCTTCGGGTATTTTTTTGTACGGTGCGTGACAACCCCAGAAACTCGTGTGCTATTGGGAAGGGAAGTGCTTGACATTTTCTGCGTCCTGAATATAATGACGCGCACCACCGAGAACGACGAGATGCAGGCGCATCGGAGTCGAAGCCTCGAGGTAGATTCTTGACAATTAAATAACTAGTACGAGTACCTTGTTTCCTAAATTTATTTTACTAATAAATTTTTTTGACAAGATACTTAAATACATCATTTAGGCACCTCATCGGGAGACGAGGTGCCGCAATTTTGAGCAGCAAAAGAAGATAGAATTTATTCATTCTCTTTTGCTTTATCTAATGTAGGGAGAGCGCGCGACTAAGTACAGTCAATGCGCATTATGCTCTCCCAACAGAATGTCCTCTTCGGAGGCACTCTGTCTTTAACTTAGAGTTTGATCCTAGCTCAGGGTGAACGCTGGCTGTGTGGATTAGTCATGCAAGTCGAATGGGTTTAGACCCATGGCAGACGAGGCAGTAACATGTAGGTACGTACCCTTAAGTCGGGCATAATCCATCGAAAGGTGGGATAATTCCCGATAGTCTCTACGGAGTAAAGATTTATCGCTTAAGGAACGGCCTGCAACTTATCAGCTAGTTGGTACGGTAACGGCGTACCAAGGCTACGACGAGTAGGAGAGGTGAGAGCCTGACCTCCGCCGATGGAACTGCGACACGGTCCATACCCCTACGGGGGGCTGCAGACGAGAATCTTCCGCAATGCACGAAAGTGTGACGGAGCGACACAGCGTGGTGGATGAAGACCGTAAGGTCGTAAACACCTTTTATGAAGGAAGAAGTATATTGACATTACTTCATGAATAAGGGGCTCCCAACTCTGTGCCAGCAGGAGCGGTAATACAGAGGCCCCGAGCGTTACCCGGAATTATTGGGCGTAAAGGATGTGTAGGCGGTTATATTAGTCAGATGTTAAATCTCTGGGCTCAACCCGGAACGCGCATTTGAAACGGTATAACTAGAGGAAATGAGAGGTGTGTGGAACTCAGGGTGTAGGGGTGAAATCCGTTGATATCCTGGGGAACACCAAAAGCGAAGGCAACACACTGGCATTTTCCTGACGCTGAGACATGAAAGCGTAGGTAGCGAATGGGATTAGATACCCCAGTAGTCTACGCCCTAAACGTTGCCCGCTGGCTTTTTCGAGTATCGACCCTCGAAGAGGCGAAGCTAACGCGTTAAGCGGGCCGCCTGGGTAGTACGGTCGCAAGACTAAAACTCAAAGGAATAGACGGGGGCTCGTACAAGCAGTGGATCATGAGGCTTAATTCGTCGATAAACGAAAAACCTTACCAAGGTTAGAAATCTAGCTGCATTCCCGGAGAAACCTGGGAAGCCTTAGAGGGTGCTAGACAGGTGATGCATGGCCGTCGTCAGTTCGTGGCTTGAGCTGTTCCCTTAAGTGGGGTAACGAACGCAACCCACGTTGTCTGTTTTATATGTCAGGCGAGACTGCCCCCTCACGGGGGAGGAAGGTGTGGATGACGCCAGGTCAGCATGTCCCTAGATACCTTGGGCTGCACTCGTGATACAATGGGTGGTTACAAAATGGCGCAATACTGTAAAGTGGAGCAAATCACTAAAACCATCCTTAGTTCGGATTGAGGGCTGCAACTCGCCCTCATGAAGTTGGAATTGCTAGTAATCGTGAATCAGCACGTCACGGTGAATACGTTCTCGAGCCTTGTACTCACCGCCCGTCAACTCAGGGGAGTCGGGGATACCCGAAGCGGCACCTAGTGTGCCTCTACGGTAAATTCGATAACAAGGAGTAAGTCGTAACAAGGCACGGCTAGCGGAAGCTGGTCGTGGATTAATTCCAATTGGAAACCGATACAAAGCATGATGCTTTGTATCTCAATTGGTCGATTATGTACCTCAATTGAGTACATAATAAAAAGCTTTGGTAGATCTTTAGTATACCTATACAATCTGGGAAAGACCAGACGTTAGATAAAGCAAAATAGAGTGCGTAACTAAACTTCCAAAATTGGCACATTTGTACTGGCTTCAGACTTTTTCACACACTCTCCGTACGCATCAGTACGGTTCGGTGTAAAAAAGTCCTCCAGCCAGCACAACTGCACTCAATTTTGAAAGTTTAGCTTGCTCTACTTTTCTGCAAACTAGTTATTTAATTGTCGAGCAATCGATATGCGGCGCATATTTCTTGAAGTAACCTCCTGCGGTTACTTCTAGAAATATGTTCCGGATACGTTTCGGCCCATATTTCTCGATATGAATCTCCAGGTTCATTTCAAGAAACATGGTCCGGAACAAGATTCCGTGAGTTTCTCCACAATAGTAAATGCCTCCAGCAATGGAGGTATTTCTTTTTGACTCTGGATCCTTCCAGGATGACAAAAGGAGAGGTCTGTGTTTTTGATTACTGAGTAGTTAAATCGACACCGCTTTAACCACTTATCTCTCTAGAGCAATATCTGTCACTTTTGTCATCCTGGAAGGATCCAGGATGAAAAGCTACCCCCCTAACGCCTGGATCCCCGGGTATTTGAAAACAATACTCGGAAAGGCTTCCTCATTTGTTTTCTAAATCCCGGGGATGACAGTTCTTGGGGTGAGTTGGTTATCTTTTGTTATTACCTCCCCCCTCAGATTTCGGAAGGCTTTTTTGACATTTCGCAAATAATAGTGCACTCTATCACCATCTTGATCCCGCACACTTCGTGCATGTTTTTTCACTCACAGAGGAGTTCTAAAATGAAAGAGACCTTGATTTCCTTCGGGATTATTGGGCTTGTGATGATTGGCATTTTGCTGCATTTGCAGTACCGCGCACTTAAGCCGTTCGGCTGTGCTAGTTCCATTAAGAACTTTGCAGCTTGCATGGACAAATATCGTGTCTTGCAGAATCGCATTCGCATCTACACGTACGGTATGTGTGTTGTCCCAATTGCTGCCATGTTCATCTCTTCCTCAGGATGGTTGCTGCAGTTTCCCGTCGCTGCCATCTACTCAATTTTTGGAATGCTGGTAGCTTCCGTGCTTCTCATGGTAAGCGCGATCCTGCGGAAGCCGATGGACGGGTATGGCTATTCCGTGGGAATGCTATTGTGGACAGCAACCTCGATGACCCTTGTCTTTGTTGGTGTTGCTTGATCGCCTCGTGCACCAAGGCATCACCTTGCCCATGCTGTGTTCGCGCAGCAGGGGCTTTTTTGTGCAACCTGGCGCAAAATGCTATACTGCGCGTATGAATATTGAAAAGGCGGAGAAATTGTTTTGCGATAATGCAACCATTGGGTTTGGCAATGATTCGTTCATGATGGGCTTTGCGAGCGGCGAGCACATGACGGTCTATGCCTTCACGCCAGCGCACCTAAAGCGCTTTCAGCAGTATCTCGCGTATCGCGTGGCCGAATTTGAAAAGGCAAACGGCGAGATTATCACCGAACCGTGGTCGCCAGACATTAAGAGTCCTATTCAGGTGAAGCCGAAACAGGCATCATGAAATCAGCAGTTGAACAAATAAAAGAAAAGCTTTCCATTCTCGACGTGGTCGGTGGCTATGTTGAGCTGCACCGCGCGGGGAAAAGCTGGAAAGGGAAGTCGCCGTTTACGAACGAGAAAACGCCGTCATTCCATGTGTCTCCCGACCGTGGTATGTACTACTGCTTTTCGACCTCACAAGGTGGCGATATGTTTTCGTTTATCCAAACCATGGAAGGCGTGGATTTTAAAGGTGCGCTGAAAATTCTTGCCGACAAAGCAGGTGTTGAACTTGTTGCAGAAAACCCGGAGAAGCGCTCAGCACGCGACCGCGCACACGCCATCCTCGAAGAAGCAACGGTCTACTATTTTGCCGAAGGGCAGAAGTCAACGCAGGTGCAGGAATACCTGAAGAGTCGTGGCGTGACGACAGAAACCGCACACGGCTGGCGCATCGGACTCGCGCCCGACGGCTGGCGAAACCTTCGTGAGCATCTCAAAGGCAAAGGGTACACCGACGCAGAAATGCTCGCGGCAGGACTCGTCAAAAGCGCCGACGGCAAAGATCCGTACGACGTCTTCCGTAACCGCGTTATGTTCCCGATATCAGACCCCTCAGGGCATGTTATCGGCTTTTCGGGACGCACTCTTTCCGACGACCCAAAGAACCCAAAATACGTGAACTCTCCCGAAACTGAGCTTTTCAAAAAGGGTGAAATGATGTACGGGTATCATCTCGCAAAAAACAACATTCGCCATCACGATTTTTCACTCGTCGTTGAGGGGCAGTTTGACGTCGTGATGTCGCATCAGGTCGGCTATCAAAACACGGTCGCTGTTTCGGGCACCGGATTTACGATGCAGCACATCGACCTTCTTTCGCGCCTCTCAGGACGTTCGGTACTTTGCTTTGATTCCGATAAGGCTGGTATTGCCGCAACAAAACGCGCCGCAGAACCAATGCTCTTGCGCGGCATGGACGTAAAAGTCGCGCGCATTATCGGCGGCAAAGATCCTGCCGACATCGCAAAAGATCACCCCGAAGAATTCAAGAAAATAATTGGCGGCGCCACCACGGTGATTGAGTGGCTTCTGACGCTTCTCAAAGAAGGAGCGAAAGATGAGCGTGCATTTATCCGTGCTGCAGAGGAAGAAATTCTTCCGCTTATTGCGGTGATACCGAGCCGTATCGAGGTGGAATTTTTTGCGAACGAAGTAGCAAAGGCAACGGGCATTTCCAAAGAAGCAATTCTCGGGAAGGTCGACACACTTATCGCGCTCAAGAAAAAGTCTGAGCCCGCAAAAGGTGAGCCAGTGCGGCGCCCGGTAGCGCCACTTGAAGCGCCAAAGGCTGAACCACATCACGATGCACGTATCCACGACCATCTCCTCTTTTTTCACACCCTTCTTTCTATTCTTGCCACCGAGCCCAAAAAGAAAATCATGTACGAGCGCGTGCAGGAGGCTGTTGAAAAAATCCTGCAGGAGCTCGCCACCTTTTCCGATATGCCGCAGATGCCAACCGAGCACGACATTAACGACTATATCGCGCGTCGCACACGGGAGATTAAGCGCGACTTTGAAGAGACTGAGCGTGCCGAACATTTCAAAACACAGTCGTTCCGTATCGCGCAGTCGCTGACCCAGTTCCATAGAAATGTCATCGCCTACCATGCAAGCCTTATTCGTGCGCAAGTTCGCGCCGCACAAGCAGGCGGCGAGAATGTCGAAGAGCTGCAACATAAGCTTCTCACCGTGGAGCGTGCGCGCCCCGACTACAAGCCAGAAGAACTCCTTGTGTAATTGCATTGATTGACAAGTTATGCAGGTAGTGGTTATATACTACCGTTAGGTCTTTTCTCAAACTTTCCAAAGGGAAACACATCATGAAAACTGTAACAGTCCAACCACTCACGCGTGGCGGAATCTGTGACATCATTCGGATAGAGCGTTCGGTGCCGGTTATCTACCCAGAGTGGCTTCAACCCCTGTACCCCGAGCTTGAAGCAGTAGGACCTCCTGAATTCTCTCTGGGCTCACTTCAGCGGTGGATCCATAGAGATCAGGAGAATGGTCTGGTGACAGGGAATTTTCTGCACGAGCATCTCCGTGATAACGGGATGCTCGAAGATTGCCTTGGATTCGCCGAGCTCCTGGAAATCCAAAAGCTCGACACCGAAGTCTTTCGTCGACATTTTTCGGGGAATTCGGTCTACGGTTGGCGCTCTGTTGTTCGGAATAACAATCTCAATAATCTTTACGTGCCACACCTCTTCGCGGGCCGTGTCGTGGTTTACTGGCGCTGGGCCTGGCTCGACGCCGAATTGAATGCCAGGTGCACCGCACTCCGTTTTGGAAAATGACCTTTGCCTCAGGCTTTTGATGGCGCTACGCTTCTTGTGGCGCCATTTTTTATGGTTCAATGCCAGAGCGAATTCTTGTGTAGTATGCATTTGTGTGGTATGGTGCACTCGATAGTCCTTTCAACCAGTTTACCTACAAGGAGTTAGCTATGTATGTCGAAAAAGTGCTGTACCTCTGTCGTCATGGCGAGACGGAAAGCAACAAACGGAAGACGGTGCAAGGCTGGGAAGAGCCTTTGAATTTGCAGGGCACCTTTCAGGCACATCGCCTCGCCGCACGCCTCGCGGAGACGTCGCTCGCAGCAGAAATTACAATTCAGAAAATCTACTGCAGCTCGATGATGCGTGCGCTCCAAACAGCCAATCTCCTCAGCGTACCTCTCGGACTCGTCCCGACTCCGACGCGGTATCTTGCAGAAGTGACGCACCCAACGCATCTCCAAGGAGTTGCAACCTCGGATCCGGCATTTCTCGCGTATGGCAAAGAGCGTGCGCGGGTGTTCGCAGAAG
>MFMN01000025.1 GCA_001783515.1 Candidatus Kaiserbacteria bacterium RIFCSPLOWO2_12_FULL_50_10
ACTGCTTGGAAACGCGTGTCGGTTTTGGTGACGCCGTAAATAGTCTCGGTAAATGCCGCGTCGGGCAATGTTCCCCAAATGGTAATGCCGCCCGCAAGCAAATTTTCTTCGGCATCGCCGCCGCCTTTGTACGTCGAAAAGATAACGAGCGCGAGTACCGCGATGACGCTGAATCCTGCAATGAGGGCTACTTGAAAGGGTCGCATACGAAATGAAAAACTATGAATAATTAACGCTTTGTAAAGAGAATACCGTAATGATACGAGCCTGTTGCGGCAGGCGAGAGTGCTCGTTTGGGCTCGAAGCCAAATTCCGCAAGGAGCGCAATAAGCGCTCGCTCGGTGTCTTCTCGAGAACGCCAGTCAACAACACAGAGCTTTCCTTCGCGTCGAATAACACGCTGCATTTCAGCAAGAAGACCCTCAGTCTTGAAACCTTCCGCGCTGAGCACATTTGCAAGAAGCACCGCATCAATGGTGCCGGCAACAATATCGAGCTCTCCATCTTCGAGCATGTGGAGCAACGGCACAACTTCGTGATGTCCGCGGGCGACAGTATCGCGCGTAAGGAGCTCATGATGCGCCTTCTGCGCGCTGTGCGCATAGACGCGCCCTTTCGGACCGACTGCTGCGCGCAGATGCGGAATATAGTGTCCTGCGCCTGAGGCGACATCGAGCACATGGTCGCCCTGCCAGAGATTGAACTCAGACACGACACGGCGCGGCGACACAAAGCGCGGCACATCTTCTTCAGCTACTTTCTGCATATCATACGCTATTCCTTGCCCTTGCATGCACCTAGTATACACCAGCTTGCGAAAAAGACGGGCTACAGGTGACTTGCGGCAAGCGCGCGTTCGATATGCAGCCGCAGCACTTCGTCCGTAAGTGCTGCAACATCCTCGTGGGGCAAATAGCCAAGAAGGACGCAGGCGCGATGCATGCATTCTTGCTCTGCTCGAGCGAGATCTTCATACTCAGGCGCGCGCACCATTGCTTCTATGAACATATCAAAAAGCTCTGCCGAGGCTTCTTCGCCACGCACCATACGCTTGAGGAAGCGCGTGAGGTTGCGCACAAACGCGCGCTGCTGCCGCGTATAGAGCGGTGTGAACACATTCATAAATGGTTCAACGCCGGTAATCCGCCAGCCTGCCTTTCCACGAATAAGCGAGACGGTAAGAATTGAAAACTCAGTCAGTCCGTAGCGTTGCTTTGAGCGTTCTTCACGGACGCTTTTTGACGCAGCGTAGAGCATGCCGGCATCACGCGTAAAAAGCTGCACGGTTTTGTCGGCAGTCATGCTATCAAACGCGCCACAGACAAGCGCTTTGGTGGTGTAGACTCGATACATGTCACTCTGGATCCCTCCTGGATGACAAAAATAACGGCATGGTTCTAGAGTAGTAGATACATAAATCTACGTGGATTTATGTATGTATCTCTTTTAAACATACCTCGTCACTTTTGTCATCCAGGAGGGATCCAGCACTCTCGCTACAAATTCCAAGACCTTACCACCGTATACTTCCCTGCTTCCGCCCGCCAGAGGGCGAGCGTATCGAGACGAATACTGGTGAGTTCCTGCGGAAGATCGAGCGGTGGCACGAGCGACTCCGCGTACGTGCCATGCGGAAGCCGAGCAAGCGTGAGATGCGGGATAGCAGCGCGCGACGCGTGGTGTCCGTCCTTGTGCTCCGTAAGTTTTGCAAGGCGTCGCGCGCAGTCGCCTACGAGTGTATCAAACCATGGCGACTGCACGTATTTTGCCCAGAGCATGTAGGGTTTTGCAGGACGCATCACAATGGTTCGCCCGTGTTCAAGACGCATTGGCGCTGTGTCATCCACGATGCAGCCAGTAATTGCTTCGAGCTGTGCGAGGAGTTCTTCAGGAACGCGTCCAAGATAATGGACCGTGAGGTGCATGTCGTCCGCCGCAGTTCCTACCCATGGCGCAGGAAGTTTCGACGTCGCTTTCGCAAGGGCTTCGCGTACTTCTTCGGGAAGTACAAAACCGATAAAGTAAGTCTCCATGAGGAAACTATACCACACGCTGCATGAGGTCGTGCCACTTCTGCAATGTTGTCACACATGCGTCAACATCGTCGCGCGTTGTTACTTCGCCGAGCGTGACGCGAAGGGTTGCGGTTGCTCGCTCCTCGTCGTGCGTCATTGCACGAATCACATGCGAGCCAGTTTTGCCGAGCGCGCCACAGGCGCTTCGTGTCGAGACGGCGATACCGTGTGCATCAAGATACATAACGGCATATTCCGTATCCATGCCAGGAAGTGAAATATTCACGTTGTTCGCAAGACGATCTTCCTTTGCTCCGTTTAAAACCGCGTTCGGAAATATTTCTTGCAATCGCTCGAGAAGATAGTCGCGTACCGCGCGCGTGCGTTCTACTCGCTCCTCACGTCCTTTCTCCGCGCGTACGAATGCCGCAGCGCCACCAAGAATAAGCGGCGTGTTTTCGGTACCCGCACGAAGCCCGGCTTCCTGTTGTCCGCCGTATGTTTGCGAAACTATTGGGGCGCCGTGCTTCCGCGCGAGCACACCCAAGCCTTTTGGACCATAGCACTTCCCTGCGTCGAGCGTCATCATATCAGCGCCGAGCGCGTCCATACCTAAGGGAAGCCAGAGCGGTGCCTGCGAGGCATCGATATGCGTACGAATGCTCACCGCGTGCGCCCGCGCAAACTCCTGCACCGTACGTACGAGCGCGCGCACGTCTTGCACGACACCCGTTTCGCTGTTTGCATAGGCGAATGTCACAAGCACAGTATTTAGCGTGAGTGCCGCAGCGAGCACTTTTTTATCTACCAGTCCTGATTCTTGCACGGGAAGATAGGTGACCTTTACGCCACGCTTTTCAAGTTCATGCATCGCCTCAAGCACCGAAGGGTGCTCAACTTCGGTCGTGATAACTTCAGGCTGCGCAACCGTGCTCGTCGCAAGCGTCCCGAATATCGCAAGATTATTCGCCTCCGTACCTCCACTCGTGAAGGTAATGCCTTCGGGGCGCACCGTAAGGATCCGCGCGAGCTGCGTACGTGCTTCGTCTATCGCCTCCCGCGCCGCGCGCCCCTCCGCATGCACCGCCCCCGCGTTGCCAAACAACTCCGAAAAATAAGGCAACATAACCACCATAACTTCAGGCGCAACCGGCGTCGCCGCCGCATAATCAAGATATACTCGAGTATTCATCCTCGCACTATAGCACACCACCCGCAAGATGACACACCTCGCTCCTCGCAAAAAAATACGCCAGCACACGAGAGGTGTGCTGGCGATTTGCATGCGACTTCCGGCTACCAAAGAAGTCCGCCCATGGTGCGACGCGCGAGTTGGTCAAGCATGGTGTCAGTGCTGGCTCGCACTTTCACAAAGTCGTCCAAGGTTTTTAGGCGTTCACCGATTGCTGCGAGCGTTCGCTCTTTGTCCATGCCAGAGACACGCCCGTAGACCCACAGGCATTCATCGAGGGTGTTCATGAGGAACAACGCTTTCTTCAGCGCTGCGTTGCCAAAAGCCGGCTGAAATCGATCAAAGACCCACTGACAATCCTGAAACGTATGACACAGACGCGTCACTTGCTCCACAGAACACAACGTTAATTTACACGTGTTCTCCCTTGAGTGAACCCAGTGACACTGCTTCAGTGTCCGCATACGCTCTCTTGCCCTGAGCAATGCTACCTCTTGATGATCAAGGAAGCCAACAGCCTCTTCATACAGCCACTGGTACTCTTCAAAAGTGTTTGCAATAGCAAACGCGCGAATAATCACCAGATTGCGAACGTAAGGAATCACTCCACAACCAAGCACAAACTTGCACTGCACGAGCGTCGTCAGCGCATTCTTGAATTCCTCGTTGCGCGGTTCACTGATCAAAATTTTTTCAATCTCATCAATCCTGCCCGCGCGAAGCAATTGCACAATCGATGTTTTATCCTTACGAGACAATTGAACAATCGAGGTAGCCATGGTGGTACTCCTTTAAAAAAGACCAAAGAAACAAACGTACCCGCACAGTAGTATACTTACGTATACTTGTCAACAGGCACACAAAACGCGCCGAAGCGCGCTGTGTGTGTCTGTAAGCCGGATTCTGTGCCTCCACGAATGGAGGTGACTGTCATTTATCTAGGCGCATCGTCGCCGGTGCGCTCAAGCGGTTCTCATCTCCTTGCGGAGAAGCACGACCTTGCATGCAGGTAAGGATTTAGCCGTTTCAACTGCGTACTTCGTTTCGTACATAGCTCCCCATCGCAGGGGCTTCTTTCTTTCGATTGAAGCGTCTCTGTTCGCACCTCGCGCGTTGCCGCGTGCAGGCGTTACCTGCTACCGTCCTCCGCACTCTTACGAATGTGGGCATGTCCGGACTTTCCTCACGCTCTTGCGAGCGCGCGACTGTCTGACGGCGAAAATATACCACGCAAGATGCACATTGACAAGGCGCCCCACGCGCGCATTCGCCGTATAGTATGCACATGGAATCGAAGTTTCCGATTATCTATCCCGAGACACTCTTGCGTGCAGCTATTTTTGCTGATGCTGAAGCAAACAGTGCGCTGCGTCGTGAACATATCGACATCACCTTTACGCAGTATCGCATCTTGCGCACGATTGGTGACGGTACAAGCGTGCCGGTTGCGATTGCGCATCAACTTGCGGTCTCCCACCCTGCCATGTCACGCCATCTTAAAAATCTTGAAGCAGCAAAGCTCATCACCCGCGCGGTCAACGAAAATGTTCGTCGCGAACACCACATCGAGCTCACCAAAAAAGGCGCCGCGCTTCGCAAAGAGGCAGAGCAAGTGCTTGCAAAACACCTCCGCAAAACGTTTACCAGTATTTCGCCCTCAGCGCGCATGTCTGCGCTTACCACGCTCGAAAAAACAATAGCCGCCTGCGCACATATCGAGTAGCGAGATAGCTCCAAGTATTAGCGCACCGCGCGCATATGCTTTGAAACACTCAAGACAAACCCCATCGTGGCAAGCACCACAATAAGCGAGGTACCACCTTGTGAGACAAACGGCAGGGTGAGCCCCGCGAACGGAATAATCGCCGTAAGTGCTGCGATGTTGATACTAATCTGCATCATAAGCATGGTCATAATGCCGACGACGGCAAGTGTGCCGAAAACATCTTTTGCATGCGAGGCGATACGAAATCCACGCAGCATGAAGAACACATACACAAGGATAATAAACGACAAGGTACCGACAAACCCTGTCTCTTCCGCAAAGACGGCAAAGATAGCGTCCGACTGCGCGAGGGGGAGATTGCCGAATTTCTGGATGCTCTGCCCATAGCCGCGCCCCGTCACGCCGCCCGAACCAATCGCAATGAGCGACTGTCGTTCCTGCCACCCAATGTCACGCACGGTCTCTTCGTCGCCGTAAAACTTCTGCATCACCCGTGCGCGTAAATCGGCGTGCGACGCAACAATCGCGGCAACACCAAGCATGCCGACAAGGAGCACTGCGCCAACATGTCGCCAGGTGACGCCTGTCGCAAAGAAAATCGCACCCGCGCCAGAGAGCATCACCACAAGTCCGTCCGTGTCACGCTGCAAAATCATAATGAGCGCAACAGGGAGTGTGAAGAGCGCAAGTGGCAAAAGCCCTTGTCGCCACTCGTTGATAACCGCGCGCTTCTTCGAAAACCAAGCAGCGAGCGCAAGTACGTAGCCAATTTTAAGTGTCTCGGCGGGCTGGAATGATTGTCCGGCGAGCTCTATCCACCGGAGCGCGCCGTTATATTCGCGACCAAGCGGTGTGAAGGTAAGAAGCGCGAGCAGCACCGTAAAGCCAAAAAACCAATACGCATAGGTTCGCCAAAGGCGGTAGTGAATTGCGGTCATAATGGTAAGCACCGTAAAACCACCAACAATACCAATCACAAACTGCTTCCAGATAACCGCACGCACATCAAACTGCCCGGTCCCGAGAATGCCGAGCGCCGCAGAGGCAAACACAAGAAAGCCTACAACGGCGAGCGTGATAACAATGCTGAGGAAAATCTTGTCGACACCCTTAAAGACAAACATAGGCTAGCGCAAGGTAAGTGCGACAAGCACGCCGAGCGACGCGAGCACAAAGCCGATAATCCAGTACCGCATCACAATCTTTGGGCGCGGCCAGCCAAGTGCTTCGAAGTGGTGATGGAGCGGCGCGATGAGAAACACCTTTTTGCCGCCGCGGAGTTTCTTTGACAGCACCTGAATTATATTTGAGGCAACGGTGACAACAAGCAGTCCGCCGATAATTGGCAAGAGTGAAATGCCGACGCCGCCAACGAGATCGTCGGTCAAAAAGGCGACCGTCGCAAGCGCAAGCGTGAGTGCCATAATGCCCGTCTCCGTCATATAGAAACGAGCGGGCGGGATGTTAAACCACAAGAAAGCAAGGAGTCCGCCGACGATTGCGGCACAGAACATGGCAATATCCGTCTGCCCCTGCATGAGCGCAATGCCGGTGTACGCGGCGAAAATAAAGAGAAACACACCGCCCGACAAGCCGTCGATGCCGTCGATAATACCACTCGCATACACCGCAGCCACCACCAGCATGAAGAACGCAATGAAGCCGACGCCAAGCGGAATGGTAGTGATACCAAAAAACGAAATGGCACTCACGCCAAGCTTTGCGTAAAACCACCAGCCAATTGCGCCCGCGAGCGCAAGGACAATACCAAGGCGCGTTTTGAGCGAAAGTCCTGCATCGGCAAAGTGCGTGCCCGAGCCTTTGACGATGGAGTAATCGTCAATAAAGCCAACGAGTGCACCGATAAAGAACGCCGCAAGCGGTATCCACGTCTGTGAACGACTCACGAAATTAAGGTCAGCAAGAAGGCTTTGCGGCGCGAGTAGCTGCCCGAGCACAATGAAGCCGAGCGCAATGAGAAGCCCGAGCCAAATAACAACACCCCCCATGCGCGGTGTGCCGGTATCGGCATCTTTATGAAGCTCATTAAAAAGTGGTGTGCCGCCGCCGCCATAGCCGCCTTCCTTCCCCGCCTTTTTCTTCCACATTTTATGCTCGTAGAGAAAATGCGTGACAAGTGGCGTAACCGCCATTGCGGCCGTGAAGGTGAGCGCCGATATGGCGAGAAGTTTCATGATTGCGTATTCCATATAGTTTAAATTATATCTCAGTAATTTGTTTCAAAATGAGATGAGGTTGTGCGTTGCAAGTGTAATTTTTACCGGAGACGTACCTAATGTACGGTGAGGATAAAAATTGTACTTGCGGCGTGCAAACTCGCTCATTTTGGAAGAAATTATAGAGATTCCTGGGTTGTTGTCACCAACTCGAGTATATCATCAAATCTGCCACTCCACGTCGAACCAAGCACTACAACAACAATTGGCCGGCCAAGCCCTGCGTTAAAGGTTACGGCAAGGGTGCCACCCGCGCTTGTTTCGAAGCCTGTTTTTGAAGCAATGAGCCCAGGAATATCGCGCACTACGCCGTTGGTGTTTTTTGCTTCGTAGATAAGGCCCTTTGCACCAACAAAGGTTTGCTCTTCCAGCCTTGTTGCGGTGAGGAGATCAGGATACTCCGTGATGATGTAGGCAAGAAGTTTCGCGACGTCTTGCGCGGAAGCTGTTGCGCCAGGCCCTGTACCGATATCGAGCCCAGTGACATTTTGAAAGCTTGTATGTTCGAGTCCAAGTGTCTTTGCGCGCACGTTCATCGCGCGCACAAACATCGCAATATCAGCATCCTTGCCAAAGGACATTTGCGCGGCGGTAAGCGCGAGCGCATGTGCACCTTCGTTCGAGGAAACGAGAAGTGTGTAATCCATGAGATCCCGCGCGGTGAACCTGTCGCCCACGGCGAGCGAAGAATATTCATCTGTCGTTGTCGCGGGGATAGTGACTATCGTATCAAGTGTTGGCAAAAGCTCATACGCAACCAGCGCGGTCATGAGTTTCGTAATTGAGGCAATCGGAAGCACCGCATCGGGCGCTTGCGTATAGAGAAACTCACCGCGCGACACGTCATAGACGGCGGAAGTTTTACCAAGTAGCGCAATATGTTCAAATGCTGAAGCGTCTGGAACGCGCGGCGTCTCTTCGGGAGCCTGGAGCGCAGAGACTTGTGCGGCGCGGCTCGCTCCGGCATCCGAGAGCGGCATGCGTGCCTGGGTATACAAATACGGCAAAAAGAAAACTGACACTAAGACGCCCGCAAGGAGCGCGAGTTCTCGAAAGACAGGAAACGGCGCAGGACGCACGGTTGATGGAGTTGATTCTGGCATACGAATTATGAGGGGTTTGTTTCGAGCGTCTCGGTAAATGCATCGAGTGCGCTCATGACTTCATGGAAATCCATAAGTTCGCGACGCTCCGTGACGCCAAGGTGCGCGAGGAGCTGTGGCGTCACTGCATATTCGGGCGATCTTCCTTCTCCTTGTATTTTTTCGATAAGACCACGCACAAGGAGCGAACGGACGATAGCAGACGACTGCACCCCACGAATTGCATCGATACGTGCGCGTGAGACGCGTCCATGATAGAGCACAATCGAGAGTGTTTCCGCACCTGCTTTGCCGATATCGCGAGAGAGTGCTTCTTTGCGAATCGTGTCGATAGTTTCGGTAAGTTCTGGGGCAGTAACGAGCGCGAGCGTGTCGCCTTCTTGGAGGACACGAATACCTCGCGTGCTGAAGTCATGCTGCAGCTGCGCAATACCCTCCGCGAGCGCATCAGTATCAATCTGAAGCATACGCGCAAGCGCTTCGCGCGTGACTGGCTCTGTTATATAGAACAAAATTCCGAGTATGCGGTTCGCAATATCCATGGGGCATAGTATACCGCCATTCTTCGTTTGTGTCACTAAACGCATCATGCTCTCTTCAAAATTATTGCCGTGCGCTTGGATCCTTCCAGGATGACAAAAGTTACGGGAGTTATTTTAAATTAACAACTCGTTAAATCCACGTAGATTTAACTACCTAGAAATCGAAAGCGCTGCATTTTTACTTTTGTCAGGAAGGATGGGATCCAGACTAATTAGTACCCAACCCTTCTGAAAATTTCTTCAAAAATGACCGGCGGTGCTCATGCATCATGCCGTGCTCTGCAATCGCGCGGTAGTGCTGCTTCGTGCCATACCCCTTATGCGCGGCAAAGCCATACGCGGGAGACGTTTCGTGCAGCGACACCATATAGCGGTCGCGAGTCACCTTCGCCAGAATCGACGCAAGCGCAATCGTCGGCTCGCTTGCGTCGCCACCAATAATAGTTTCTTGATGTACAAATGCTTCGGGCGCCTTCAGAAGTCCGTCAAGCTTTACGTGCGTTGTTGCAGGGTCCGCATCGAGTGCCGCAAAACATGCTGTGATACCTGTTCGCACCGCATCCGTAATTCCCCTCGC
This sequence comes from Candidatus Kaiserbacteria bacterium RIFCSPLOWO2_12_FULL_50_10, assembly GCA_001783515.1. Classification (GTDB taxonomy): domain Bacteria; phylum Patescibacteriota; class Minisyncoccia; order Phycocordibacterales; family UBA918; genus HO2-49-34. The sequence continues at coordinate 9,393 of MFMN01000025.1, forward strand.
ATCGATATGCTCTGCAGAAATAAGCGCGACGTGATAGCGCAGAATCCCCTTTTCCACAAGCGCGCACGCCGCGCGAAAGGCACGCTCACGCATCTTCTCGGTGAGCTTTTTCGAATCATCAACACGTGGCAAAAGCTCGAAGTCAAACCCCTTCGGCACCCACACCGCACCAACGGCCACAGGCCCCGCCACAGGGCCCCGTCCCGCTTCATCAACACCAATACTTCCCTGCATGATTAAATGGAAAGCACCCAGGTTTCGAGGGCGTCGTTTATGTTTCGTTTACCGCCGTGTCCTTCGTGGAGGACAGCACTGAGCGTACGCATGAAGTGCTCTATATCGCCGTCTTTAAACTTCGCAAGCGCGCGCTTTGCTTTTTGATACGGAAAATCCTTCATGTCGGCTTCGGCGGCATTTTTTGTGCGCGCGGCGAGTGCGAGCGCTTTAAGCTGCCACCACAAGACACCAATAATTGCCTCGGCACTTTCTCCTGCTCGAAGCGCCTCATGGAGCTTCACCCACAAGCTCCGCTTATCGCGCGCCGCAAGCGCATCAGCGAGCGCAAACGTATTAAACGTCGACTTTTTTTCTGCAGAGCGGAACTCAAAGATCTCCTGCGCATGCGACTGAAGTTTCTTCACTTTCCCCACAAGGAGCGAGCCTTCCACAAGCACAAACGTATGTGGCGACTGTGCAAAGGCCTCGAGCGATGCGTACACTTCTGCGTCGTACGCGTCATCATTCGATGGCGTATCGAGCACATAGAGGTGCACGCCGCCAAAAAGTGGCATTGTATTTGCGACTTCCAAGGAACGTCCTGGGTACCATTCGGTCGCAATAATCCACTGCGGCTGACGCGTATCCTGCGCAAGGTGCTCACGCATTTTTGCGCGCGCCGTTTCCGTGTCTCCACCGTAAAATACGAGTAACATGGCGCAAGTATACCACAAAGAAAACGGCGTGTGCCGTTTTCTTATTTCGCTACCGCAATCGCTTCTTCGAGTTTAATCGAGAGCATGCGAGAGATGCCGTCCTGCCCCATGGTAATGCCGTAGAGCACGCCCGCACGCGACATAGTTTCGCGATTGTGCGTGATAAGGATAAGCTGCGAACGTTCCGCGAGCACCGAGAGCGCGTCGCCATACCGACGAGAGTTCGCCTCGTCGAGTGCCGCGTCGGTTTCGTCGAGAATAATAAACGGCGGCGGATTGATTTGCGACATCGCAAAGATAAGCGCAATCGAGGTAAGCGCGCGCTCACCTCCCGAAAGCATATCGAGCCCGCGCACGCGCTTATTGGGGAGACGCACGTCAATTTCGACACCGATTTCCGGCTCAGCATCGTCATCTTCTTCTGTCGGTTCAGGAATCTCATCATCACTCACGACCGCACTTTGCGCTGCCGCCTTGACCTTCGGGAATGAGCGCAGCACATGCGCCACACCACCAACGAACATGCGAGCGAAGAATCTGTTGAATGCCTCGTCAATTTTTTCAAGCCCTTCGGTAAATCGGAGCGTGAGTTCTTGATTAAGCTCGGCAATAATACGCAACAATGTTTCCGACGAGGTGCCGAGGTCGGCGAGTTCCTTTGCAAGAAATGCATCGCGCTCTTTCGCATTGTTGTATTCGCGAATAACCTCCTCATTGACGCCACCGAGTTCCTCGAGGCGAATTTTAAGACGCTCAAGCGCGCGCTTCCGTTCAAGTTGCCCTTCACGCGGAAGCGCAGCAATCGCAGCGTCATCAAGCGCGGCGCCGTCCACCAGCACGGGGCGCTTCAAATACTGCATCGCCTTTGAGCGAACCAGCACCACCGCTTCTTGGAGCTCCGCATTAAACGCCTCATCATCGCGACGAAGCATATCCTCCTGTGCAATAAGGCCTGTAATCTCTCGTTCAAGCTCGCGAATTTCATGGTCGTAGAGTTCTACTTTGTGACGAAGTTCGCGTGCTTCTTCTGTATCAGCTTCGATTTTTGCACGAAGCACGCCGCACTGGTGCTCAAGCACCTGAACCCGTTCGTGCACGGCGCGCAGCGTTGCTCGTGCATCTTCTGCGTGGACGCGAAGTTCTTCGAGTTCACCTTCCTCGCTTGAAAGATCGAGCGATTTTTGTGGTGCTACTTCCGCGCGTTTTGCGAGCGCGCCGAGCGAGGTGTGAATATTACGAAGCGTTGTTTTTACCTCATCAAGAGAAACGCTGAGGAGCGCCTGCTCTACTGCGCGCGAAATGTGTGCATAGGTTGTGGCAAATACATCGTAGGCAATCGGTGCCGCAAGTACTGCTGGCGCAGGTTTTGCATGCTCAGCACGAAGGTGCGCAATGCGCCGCTCGAGAAAACCAATCTGCCCATCGAGCGATGCCTCGGCACGCGCCGCAGCGTCGCGTTCATGCCGAGCACGAGAGAGTTCGCCTTGCTTTGCAGAAAGTGTGTCGGTATCGTGATGTTCACTTTGTCCTGCTATTTTCTGCTCCGCTTCTTTGCGAGTTTGCATGAGCTGTGCGAGTTTTTCTCTTGGTGCGGTGAGCGTGGATGTGAGCGTCTTCTTTGTTTCAGCAAGATATGCGGCTTCGCGACGCAAATAGTCTGCATAGGCAGTCGCGAGTTCATCACGAAGCTCGAGAGCACGTTCGTATTTTTTGACCTGTCGTTCGAGAAACTGTAAATGTGGATGGGTTTCGCGGCGAAGCGACTCAACGCGTGCAATATTCTCGTGTGTTTTTTCGAGTTTCTTTTCGCTCTCAGCGATTTTGTATTGATACACGCGAAGTCCCAAAGCATCTTCAATCATCTCCCGGCGAAGTTTTGGCGACGCAGTAAGAATACGGTCTGCTTCACCTTGTGAAATAATGTGGTGTCCGGTCGTGCCAATATTTGCCGATGCGAGCATTTCGAGCACATCTTTGAGGCGTACGCGTGCGCCGTTAAGTGTGTAGTCGTTCGAGCCGTCGCGCGCAACGGTGCGCTCGATAATAAGCTCATCGAAATCAGTCGGGAATACGCGCGCACTATTGTCGAAGGTTGCGGTCACCGTTGCCCTACCAAGGCGCGCCACCTTTTCAGAGCCGCCAAAGATAAGGTCTTCGCCTTTCTTGCCGCGCATGCGCGACGTTGCCTGTTCACCAAGCACGAAGCGGAACGACTCCGCGACGTTCGATTTTCCCGAACCATTCGGCCCGACGATTGCCGTAATCGGTGACGAAAAAAGCAGGTCGCTTTTTTTTGCGAATGATTTGAATCCGTTAATCGTGAGTTCTTTCAGAAGCATAGTTAGAATGCTGTGCCGCCAGCACTATAGACAGAACAAGTGTTTGGCCTGTCGGAGCTATTTGGTTCCCAATACGCTTTTGTTTCGAGGTCGCACTTCTCTTCCTTTTCAACAGTTTTATACACTTGGAACTTGTAATCAGTGCCGTCTGACTTGTACCGATACCCCTCATTCCCGTTGCGACACCCTGTTACAGAAACCGGGTCGAGTGGGAGCTTTACGAGAAACGTTGGCGCAAGGCCTGTAATATACCCCGTCGGGAGCGTACATGAGCTCACCCAATCGCCGCCAGAGTCTGGATACGAGCCATTCACTTGGCGATAGGTTTCAAGTGCGAGCTCTATCTGCGCGAGCACCGCATACCGCTGCGCATCACGTGCACGAGACCGCGCATTCGAAAACGCAACCGTCGCGCCTGCCGTGAGGATACCAATAATGGTAATCGCCACCATAAGCTCAATCAAGGTAAACCCTCGTGCCGTAGAGATATTCATACGCATAGTATACCGCATGTTCGAGAAAACTAACAAAAACGCGCCGAGGGCACGCTGTTGGAATTTCGACTGAATTTTTCATTCTTGCAAAGCGAACTTTCAGAAACGGGATGTAATTGCGTTGGTTGGAGGGAATGAATGACGGAGCGGTATTTCTATACCGCGGAGGAATGAGTGACTGAAACCAATGCAAGTACGCCCGTTTTGGAAGTTCGCTACCAGCCTTGTTTTGTGAGAGCGCGCTCCGCCGCCACTTGTTCCGCTTCTTGTTTTGAGAAACCTTCACCTTCGGCAATAAGCTCCTTCCCGAGAAACGCGCCAATCACAAACTGCCGCGCATGGTCGGGGCCGGTTTGACGAAGTGTCTCGTACGTCGGCGTAATACTTACCTTGTCCTGCGCACGCTCCTGGAAGCGGCTCTTTGCGTCTTTCCAAAGTTCTTTTTCGACGATTTCTTTCGTCTTACCAAAGAGGCTTCGTGCGATATAGTCGCGTGCCGCATCGTACCCTTGATCGAGAAAAATAGCTCCCGCAACCGCTTCAAATACATCCGCAAGAAGATACTGCCGCGCGCGCCCGGTATCTTTTGCTTCACCCTTCGACATAAGCAAATACTCGCCAAGCCCAAGCTCGGTCGCTGCACCCGCGAGCGAAACCGTGTTCACGAGTGCTGAGCGAATCGCGGTAAGTTCACCTTCTGGCTTCTTTGGATACTCACGGAAGAGATAGTCGGTCACGATAAGCTCGAGGACTGCATCGCCAAGAAATTCATAGCGCTCGTTGTGTTCCTGTGTCGCCTCACGATGCTCATTCAAATATGAACGATGCGTGAGCGCCGTCAAAAGATGCACCTTCTCACGGAAAGTAACACCAATACGTTCTTCAATAGCAGAATAATTCATTCGTCAAACTCTACCATAAAGAAAGCACCGTGTCACCCATTATTCCTGGATCCCTCCTGGATGACAAAAGGAAGAACTAGTAACTTAGATTGACTACTAGTTAAATCGGCGTTGGTTTTAACATAAAACCACCTCTAAAACAATGCACGTAACTTTTGTCAGGAAGGATGGGATCCAGGGTTTTGAGCAAACAAAGTAAAAGACCTCACTCCATGAGGTCTTTTCAAAAACTATACTGACTTTGATGCGATGATAGTAACAGCCTTCGTCACGACTGGCAAAATATCTTCATAGAAATTAAGCGCAAGAATATCACCAATCTTAAACCATCGCGCATCATCAAGCCCGCCACCTGTTTGGAGTTCTAGCTCCTGATACGGCGCCTGTGCAAGGAAGTAGGTCACCTGCTTACGCACACGCCCCTTCTCTGCCGACGACGCGATGTATTCGTTTGCGCCGATTTGTTCTTCAATGACAATATCGAGCCCCGTTTCTTCCTTGAGCGCACGAACCGTTCCTTCTTCAAGCGACTCATCCTCCTTGAGCCCTGCCTTTGAAAGTGTCCAGTGCCCAAAAATATCATGCACGAGCGCAAGCTTAAGCACTCCATGCGGGTCACGCGTGTACACAACCGCACCACCATGGCGCTCAACCGGCATATCCTCAAAACGTACCGCGCGACGAGGTGGACGCTTCCCTTGTTCTTCTTTGCCCGGCTCACCAAGCTCTTTGTAGATTGCGCCGAGTACACCGTTCACAAAGCGTCCTGAACTATCGCCAGAATACTGCTTTGCGAGTTCAATCGCTTCGTTAATAGCAACTTTTGCGGGGACGCTTGCCCTGTCTGCAAAAAGGAGCTCGTAGAGACCAAGGCGAAGAACGCTTCGGTCGAGGACCGCAATGCGGTCAAGGGGCCATTCAGGCGCAGCTTTTTCAATGACAAGATCGAGTTCGTGTTGCTTCCCCATCACGCCATCAAGGAGCGACACCATAAAGGCGTCGTCATCGTTGCGCGGCGCGAACTCGTCGCGGTTACGCTCAAGGATTGCATGTGCGCTCGCGCGGTCTATCCCTGATGCATCTGCCTCAAAGAGAGTCTGGAGAACAACAGAACGTGAAAGGTGTCGATTTGCCATATGAAAAAACTAACTGCAGGGAGTATAGCATAGATTTTGAGAATGCAAGGTGTGGAAGAAACTCAGCTCTAACTTCAAGAAATAAATACACCCCGATGAGTCATCCTCGGAATGCAGAAAGTAAACGTAGCGCGAGCGGAGTATTACTTTCGCATATCCGGGGATCCAGGAGTTAGAACGATGAGCTCTATGAGATCGACTCTTTTCAGGTAAACATTATCGGGGATCGACTCACAAGTTGCTAAGTTTCGCTGCGCCTTCGGCTAGCTACAACTAAGCACTCGCGAGCCCGCCTCGCCTTCGTGCTCGTTCCGCTACCGCTCACTGCGCGCGATAGGGCTCCGGCTGGTTGACTTATTTTTAACGACCGAAGGGAGTATAAAAATAGAAATGCCCTGTGTGGTGCGATTCCCCAGAGGCGAAGCAGTTCGCCTCTTCGGTAGTCGCCGAGAAAAACTAAATCCCGCCGAAGCGGGATTAAGTTTTTCTAGGGCGACTACCGGGAATCGAACCCGAATCGCAGGTACCACAAACCTATATGTTAACCGTTACACCATAGTCGCCATGTGTATCACCCATATCTGCGCCCCGCATACTACACCAAGAGCCCCAAAATGTCCATATTTCCACTACTCTCACAGCAGGCACAGATATTGACAAAACATATACAAACAGTATACATTTCTATTGAGCCCTCAACTGCTTTACAAAGCAGTTGAGAGAAGTCTTGTTCATTTACAAAGGAACGTCATCATGACGAAAGTTGCACTCATTACCGGTATCACCGGTCAAGACGGTTCGTACCTTGCGGAGCTTCTGCTCTCGAAAGGTTACGAAGTTCACGGCGTCATTCGTCGCACCAGCACCGAAGCGAGCAAGTGGCGCATTGCGCACCTTCTCGAAGAGAAAGTACTCCATCTGCACTATGGCGACATGTCCGACAGTCTCAGCATCTATCGCATCATTGCGGAACTCAAGCCCGACGAGATTTACAACCTCGCCGCGCAGAGCCATGTTCGCGATTCGTTCGATCTGCCACAATACACCCTCTCCGTTGATGGTGGCGGCACACTGCATGTGCTCGAAGCTGTTCGGCTTGCGGGCCTCGCCAAGAAGACGCGTGTCTACCAAGCGTCGACCAGCGAAATTTTTGGTGAAGCCCCGCCGCCGCAAAGCGAAGCAACGCCCTTCTGGCCTCGCAGTCCGTATGGCTGTGCAAAAGTTTATGCGCACTACCTCTCACGGAACTACCGCGAGGCGTACGGCATGTTCGTTTGCTCAGGCTTTCTCTTCAACCATGAGAGCGAGCGGCGTGGTGAACTTTTTGTCACCCGTACCATCACGCGTCACGCCGCGCGCATTGCGCTCGGCTACGACGATCCGATTCCTTTTAGCAACCCTTCGTCGCGTCGCGACTGGGGGCATGCGAAGGACTTCGTCGTCGCTATGTGGCTCATGCTGCAACAAGAATCGCCCGACGATTTTGTGATCGCTACTGGCGAACAGCACAGCAATCGCGAGTTCACGGAGCGCGTCTTCGGACTTCTCGGAATCCACGTGGAATGGCATGGCGAAGGAACAGATGAAGTCTGCATTCGTGCCGACACTGGCGAGATTGTCGGCTATATCGAACCGACCCTCTACCGTCCGACGGACGTTACCAACCTCCACGGCGACGCCACCAAGGCACGCACGAAGCTCGGCTGGAAACCGCAGGTTACGTTCGATGAACTCGTCCGTGAAATGACCGTCGCCGACTTCGAACGCGCGAAAAAGGGCATCATCTAAACCAACCCCGCTGCAGAAGGCCTTCGGGCCGCTGCACATATTCTCCAAAGGATTGGGTATGAGAAAAGACTCACGCATTTTCGTCGCAGGACACCGCGGCCTCGTGGGAAGCGCCATTGTGCGCGAACTCGAGCGTCAAGGCTACTGCAACATTCTGACCGCAACGCGGGCACAGTGTGACCTGAGCGACTTCCGCTCGGTCATACACTACTTCGAGCACGTCGAGCCGACACACGTCTTCCTCGCTGCAGCAAAAGTTGGCGGCATCACCGCCAACAACACCTTCCCTGCTGATTTCATTCTGGAGAATCTCAAAATTCAGACGGCTGTCCTTGAAGCGAGCAAGCTGGCAATGGTCAATAAACTGCTCTTCCTGGGCTCGTCGTGCATTTACCCGAAGCTCTGCCCACAACCCATCAAGGAGGAATACCTGATGACGGGCGCGCTCGAGCCAACGAATGACGCCTATGCGATTGCAAAAATTGCTGGCATCAAGATGTGCGATGCATACCGTGCGCAGTACGGATGCAACTTCATTTCGGCAATGCCGACAAATCTCTACGGCCCCGGCGACAACTTTCATAAAGCGTACAGCCACGCAATTCCGCAGATCATGCGGAAATTCCACGAAGCGAAGCTGGTCGACCTCTCTGAGGTGCGCGGCTTCACTGATGGTTCCCCGCTTCGCGAGTTTCTTTACGTCGACGACCTCGCCAAGGCGTGCGTGCACCTCATGCATCACTACCGGGAGGCTGGTCCTATCAATGTCGGCACAGGCGTCGACTGCACCATGCGTGCGACCATCGAGCTCATTGCGCAGATTGTCGGCTACACGGGGCGCATTGTCTTTGACGGCAACATCCCGAACGGCACGCCGCGCAAGGTGCTCGACGTCTCACGCATCCACGCGCTCGGCTGGAAGCACGAAGTCTCGCTCGAAGACGGCCTCCGCAAAACCTACGACTGGTTCCTGAGCGCCGAAGACAAGCGCATGTAACACGCTCCTTTGCACATTTTCGCCTCCCCGCGCTGGGAGGCTTTTTCTTTGTGGATACCTTCCGGGCAAAAAGAAACCGCCAGAGGTCGTGTGACGCGGCGGTAAAATATTCTGCGTGCAGACGTCTGCACTAGTAGAGACGCTTCCCTTTGAATCGCTGTTCAAGCTCGGCAATACCGTCTTTGATCTTCTCGATTTCATCGTCGCTCAGCGACGAGTTGAAAACAGTAAGCGAGAAGCACGCCAGATTACTGCCGATGCGAATCCTCGCGAACACCTCCTTTTTGCGGAACGAGAGGAGCGAAAACGGGCGATACAGTTCAACGTGCCAGCAGAGAGGCGTATCTGCGCCATCCATGCGAATCACCTTTGTGAGAAAGGTCTCGCCGCGCGTATCCACCGCATGCATGAGAATGGATGCGGCATGTCGCGCTGCGGCAGAACCGTCGGACTGATAGTCAATTGCCAAAGTTGCCGTCATGAGAATCTCCTTCTGAGATTAGTTACAGGAATTAAAAAACGAACATTGATATGATGCTACACATGACGCATAATGTCAAGTGTTGCTTTCTTTTCATATACCTTCCAGGCAAAAAGAAACCGCCAGAGGCCGTGTGACGTGGCGGTAAAATATTCTGCGCTCAAAGAGCTGCGTTAGGCGATGAGGCGCTGCCCTTTGAACTGCCGCTCAAGCACAGCGATGCCGTCTTTGATCTTCTGGGTTTCATCGTTGCTCAGCAGCGAATTGAAAACGGTGAGCGCGAAGCGTACAGGATCACTGTCGACATGAATCTGCGCAAACACTTCCTTTTTACGGAACGAGAGGAGCGAAAACGGGCGGTACAGCTGAACGCGCCAGCAGATAGGTCCATCTTCGGGATCCAGGAAGATCACCTTTGTACGAAAGGTCTCGCCGCGCGCTTCAACCACACGCATAAGGATGGAGGCGACGGGTCGCGTTGCGGCAGAGCCATCGACCACTTGGTGTGTTACCAAAGTTGCCGTCATGAGAATCTCCTTCTGAAGATTGGTTACAGGAATTAAAAAACGAACGTTAGTATGATGCTACATACGATGCATAATGTCAAGTGTTGCTTTCTTTGCCATATTGCCCGATATATGTAATTATCGTATCAACCCCGTTCCTAGATCTTTCACAAGGAGAACACCATGTCTCGCATAGTCCAGGCAATCATGTGTGGCGGTGAGGGCAAGCGCCTTTGGCCACTCTCTCGTCGCAGCTACCCGAAGTACTATGTACCGCTCGCTGACGGCGAATCGCTGTTTCAAAAAGCATTTCGCCGTGCGCTGCGAACTTCCGCCATTGAGGACATTCTCCTCATCACAACGGATGTCAACAAGCACAACGCACTCAAACAGGCACGTGCCATCATTCCCGCATTCCCGCAGGAAGGTCTCGTCATTCGTCCCGAAGGCAAGGAAAATTTTGTTACCATGGCGTGCGCACTCGCAACCATGATTGACCGTAAGATCTCGACTGACTCAGTGCTTGTCTGCACGCCGGCCGACCATGTCATTCACGACGTCGCGTCCTATGGCGAAACACTGCAGGAAGCAGCGCGCATCGCCCGTGACCACTATGTGGTCATTGGCATTCCGCCCACGGAGCCGTCGAGTGACTTCGGCTACATCGAATGCAGCCTTGCGGAGCCGCAGGTAGTCACCCGCTTCACCGAAAAGCCCGACCGCGAAACCGCTGAGGGCTTCCTCGCCGCAGGCAACTATCTCTGGAATACCGGCTTTCACATCGGCAGTCTCGAGACGTTCATGCGTGAAATTCGGCTGTGTGAGCCCGTGACGCAGGACATCATTGCAGGGGGCATGAAAAGCGTTCTCGACAACTTCGAGCTGCTTCCCGAGAAGTCGATCGACTACACCGTCGCGGAAAAAGCTTCCTCGATGCGCGTCGTCCGTGCAAACTTCGACTGGGATGACCTGGGCGACCTCGAGTCGTTTATCCCCGCACGCGGCAAGGAGCAGCGCATCGCTTCGTTTGATTCGTCGAATGTCAGTGCCTGTGTTGATGGCAAACTCGTTGTTGCCATTGGCGTGAGCGACCTCATTGTGGTTGACGGGCAAGACACGCTCCTCGTGCTCCACAAGAACGCTGTGAGCAAGCTCTCAAAGGCTGTCGACACGCTTCGCTCTGAAGGTCACCCCGAAGCCGATCATCACTTCCGTGGCTATCGCCCGTGGGGCATCTACGAGGTGCTCGAGGAGGGGCCGGGGTTCAAGGTGAAGAAAATCACCGTCACCCCTGGCTGCGCAAGCTCGCTGCAAACGCACGGAAAGCGTGCGGAGCACTGGGTGGTCGTCTCGGGCATTGCACAGGTAACCATCGGTGACGAGCGCCGCTTGCTCCATCCGAACGAAAGTCTGTACATCCCCATCGGCGCAAAGCACCGCATCGAGAATCCGAGCACGGTGCCACTCGTGCTCATTGAGGTGCAAACGGGTTTGTACCTCGGCGAGGACGACATTGTGCGCCATGAAGACAATTTTGGTCGTGTCTAACATGACCACTCCCAACCCCGCTCCGGCGGGGTTATTTTTTGCGTCACCACATGTTAGTATGATGCAATGCACAAAACAGTCATCGTCAAACTCAAAGGCGGCATGGGCAATCAAATGTTTCAGTATGCATTTTCGCGAGCGCTTATTGCTGCAGCAAAAGGTCGAGGTGACACCGTTCACGTCGACTACGACATCACCGCGTATACCTCGAATGGACGCGTTCACGCCGACACTCTCCGCACCTTTGACCTACAAAAACTCTCATGCGAAATCCCGCTTGCGAGCGAACGTTCGGCGCTCTCCGCCCGCACACCCTATGGCTTTGCCTCAAACATTCTGCGCCGCGTGCTACGTAAATTTTTTACCCCCGACATCATTCACTACGACAAAAGACTCCTCACCACGCCCTATAGAAAGTACTACGAAGGCTACTGGCAATCAGAAAAGTATTTCAAAGGAATCGAGGCTGAAATTCGTAAGCACTTCACCTTCCGCGACCCGCTCGACCCTGTCGCACAAGCTATGAAGGAGAAAATTGAGAATGACCCATACGCCGTTGGCATTTTCTTCCGCCGCACCGACTACGTTGGGCATAGCGACCTCGACGTCTGCGACGAAGCCTACTACTCCCGCGCCCTCGCAAAAATGCACGAACTTGTCCCAAACATGCACCTCTACGTCATGAGTGACGACATCGAATGGGTCAAACAACATGCAAAACTTCCCGAAGATGCAACCTATGTCTCCTCCCCCTCCATCAGCTACATCGAAGAAATGGAAATTTCTACCGCCTGCAAACACCACATAATCCCCAACTCAACATTCGCCTGGTGGGGCGCCTGGCTGAGTACAAACCATGATAAAATTATTATTGCACCAAAGCTCTGGTCAAAGAGCTACAACGATACCAATTTCAAAGACATTATCCCCGAAAGCAAAAACTGGCTCCGCATCTAAACTATGACAAGAAAACTCACCACCGAAGAATACATGTCCTACATGGACAAAACCCCCGTTGCCTGCATCGACATTGTACTGTTTAATGAAGATCGTACACAGGTCCTCCTTTTCAAGCGTACGAATGAGCCAGCACAAGGCATCTATTATACCCCTGGCGGTTGCATCCAAAAAGGAGAAACCTTCGCCGAGGCGGCCGTACGCAAAATGGAGCAGGAGCTCGGCATCACCCTCGACGCAGGCAAGCTCAATAACCCGCAGGTTATCGAAGAACTCTGGCCAAACAGCGCCTTCCCCAACATCTCCTATCACGCCATCACCGTCTTTTTTGGCTATACCCTCACCGAACGAGAGGCAGCCACCATCACCCTTGACCCTCAACACAACGCACGTCAGTGGTTCGCTGTAGATGACGCAAGCATCCACCCCTACTTGAAGCAACGGATTCGTGCTCTCCAATAGCTCTCAAACTTCTCACAAAAAAAAGCACCCGTAGGTGCCCTGCGAAACCTCCTTTACCGCATCGTCCGCATGGTGCGGTCGATACCTTGCAGTGAGGTATATTTCGGAATGCAGCCCAAGTCTGCAAGTGTTGTCCGGTTTGAATAGTACGCGTGTTTTTTGCCTGTGGGACTCATCTGTTCCTCGCCAGTTATTGAAACACGCAAATTCCACGTTCTTGCAAAATACTCAAGCAGTTCCAGTTTGGTTACCGGTGCCGCACTCCGGAGGTCGTACGCCGTATTTTCAGGCGAACGCCCCAAGAGAAAGAACAAGACATCGACAAGCGCTTCTGGCGTCACGTAATCGCGCGCAATATCGTCGGAACTGGTGACGAACACCTCCCCCGAACGGACGGACGCGACAATCTGCGAGAGCAGAAACGTCTCACGAACATCAATCGATGTGCTGAAGAACGAAAATAAACGAAGGTCGATAAGGGGTATTTCAGCATATGCGCGATGCTTCAATTCCGATGCAAGTTTTGCAACCGCATAATAATCTGCGGCACGCACCGCATCGGGATTGAAAACTGCTTTTGTGCCAAGGGTAATCGGATCGCCTGACGACTCCCCGAATACCGCGCCCGTACTGATGTTAAACACACGGACTCCAGGATATCGCTCGCAATATGCCATCACGAGCGCATCCATAGATTCCGTCACTTCAAAAACCGCACGAGCATTGCTCAGAAGCGCACGAGGACTCCCTATCCCGGTCGCATTTACCACCACATCAACTTTTTGCCGAAGCAACGTGCTGATATGGCGTATCTGGACAGTTTTCGGAAGCCCGAGCGCACCAAGCATTACCTCAGCCTGCTCGAGATCTCGCACAAAGAGCACAAGTTTGGCATGCGGGTCGTTCGCAAGCGCAAGCGCGAGCGAACGCCCGATGTACCCCGTCGCGCCAAGAATGGCGATTTTCATAGCACCTCCTATTCATCCACGGGACGAACGATCATGTTGCTCAGATACTCATCCCGATCGAGAAACGGCATCATGTCCTCAAGCGGACGCGACACCATCTTGCCTTCTGCTGTTTTTTTAGAGGCAGCAGTGGGCACGACCGGTTCGTTTTCGGGGCAAATCACTTCGCAAATCACCGGCCCCTTTTCTGCAAGCACGTCTTGCAAATCTTCCGCAAGCGTCGCGCTCTGCTGCAGTCTGCGGTACTTGATACCGTATGCGTCTGCAATCTTTTTCGTGTCGGGGAACGACAGCCCTGACGTCCCATCTGTGCCAACCAGCCGTCCTTCAAAGAACTTGTTCTGTGTGGCACGAATCGACAAATACCCGTTGTTATTGAGGACAAAAAGCTTGATGGGGAGTCCGTGGTGCACGATCGTCTGGAGATCTTGAATGTTCATCTGAAATGAACCGTCTCCTGTGATGCCGTACACCGAGCCGCCCTTTGCAAAGCTTGCGCCAATACATGCAGGCAGCGTGAAGCCCATTTCCGCTTGTCCGCCAGAGGTGAGGTACCGCTGGTTTCCCTTCAGGTTAATTGCCTGCGTGGTGACATAGAATGCCGAGCCTGCATCCGAAATGACAACGGCGTCGTCCTTCATCAGCGTGCTGAGCGTGTCCACAAGGTGATACATGCTCACCGCACCCGTGTAGGTGCGATACTCAGGCAGACACACCGAGTACTTTGCTTTCCACGCTTGACACCGGCTGAGCCACTCCCCTGTTTCGGGTTTGCGACTCGGGAAGCACTTCATCAAAAACTCTTTCGCATCAGCATGGATGAAATGATCAACCTTGATCGTCCGCTTTGTGTGCTCGACGGGGTCAATATCAACCACCACTTTCACCGCTTCACGCGCGAAGAGCGCGTACTCATACCCGATTGCCGTCACACTCAGGCGACTTCCAATCGAAAGCACGAGGTCAGCATTTTGCACGGCAAGATTTCCTGCACGGCTCCCCTTGATGCCAATCACGCCGACATACATCGGGTGATCAGTCGGGAGCATGCCAACACCGAGGTACGGTGCAACGACAGGGATGCCATAACTCCGCGCATACGCCTCCAGCTGCGGAATCGCTTTCGCAATCCGCACACCTTGCCCGGCAATAATCACCGGGCGCTTTGCATTCATGAGCAGTTTCGACACCGTCGCAGAAGCCTCCGCGGACCACGCAGGAGAGCTGTCTCCCCCGTGTACTGCCTGCGGTGTCGCTGTCGTTGTCATGAGCGCACCTTGCACATCCATAGGGACGTCGATCCACACAGGACCAGGACGCCCCGATGTTGCAAGGTGCAAGGCCTGCTCGAGATGCTCTGCAACCGTCGACGGATCAGTGATCATGACGGCGTACTTCGTAAGCGATCTGACAATCTTGATGACATCAGCCTCTTGTGTGCCGAGTTGTCGAAGCGGGACGCCTGTCCCGCGTGTTGTTTCGGACTGTTTGACTTGTCCCGAAATAAACACAACCGGCACATTGTCCTGCCACGCGGTGAGGAGGCCCGTGAGTGCGTTTGTTGCACCGCAACCGGTGCTCGTGAACGCCGCACTTATGCCTCCCGTGTATTTCGCATACCCAACCGCCGCCATAGCCGACGCCTGCTCGTGGTGATTGCACACCACCTCCATGTCCTTGTGGACCTGGAGCGCATCCGACAGAAACATCATGCCGCCGCCCGACACCATGAAGGTGTGATGGGCGCCCGCACGATACAGCCTGTCCACAATATAGTCAGCAACTCTCATGATGTTCACCCTTTCAAAAGTGCTTGTTTTAGCCTAAGAATGCCTTCCGCGATATTTTCCCGCGAATTCACCACACACATACGAATGTACCCTTCCCCATACTCACCGAAGTTTGTACCGGGAAGAAGTGCAACACCCGCCTTGTCCAAAGCGAAATCAGAAAACTGTTCGCTTGTCATGCCGGTCCCCGAAATGTTCGGGAACACATACAGCGCGCCGCCAGGCTCAAGACACCGGATACCCGGAATGTCATTGAGACCACTCACCAGAATCTGCATACGCGCTTGATATTCTTGCGTCATATGCTGCACCTCAGACTGGTCACCCGTCATCGCTTCAAGCGCCCCGTACTGAATGAACGGTGGCACGCACGACGACGTGGTTTGCAACATGAGATCCATTTTGGCAATCACATCATGCGGCCCGATGACCGCACCAACGCGCCAGCCGGTCATGGCAAATGCCTTGCTCCAGCCGTTTGCAACGATGGTCCGTTCCCTGCACTGATCGAGGTACGACGGGCTCGAAAACGTAATGCCGTCTGCGAAATACATCCGCGCATAAATCTCGTCGCTAAACAAGTACACATCATGCGCTTTCGCGATTTCGGCGATGCGCCGAATCTCACCGCCCGTCATCACCGACCCTGTCGGATTGTGCGGCGAGTTGAGCATGATCATGCGTGTTTTGCTCGTGATGCGCGATTGCACATCATCTGGATGCATCCGGAAATGATTCGATTCGCGAAGCGGTACCCGAACAGGCACCGCGCCGCACGCTTTCAAAACCGAATAGTAAGTCGGGAAGCCCGGATCAGGCACGATGACCTCATCGCCAGGCTCCACGAGGCATTGCACCGCGTAAAAAATGGCGATATTTGCACCAGGCGTAATGAGCACCTGCTCCAAATCGGGCAAGAAGCCGCGTGAACGTTGCGTCGCAAGACGCACCGCTTCACGCAATTCCTTGATTCCGATTGAAGGAGCGTAATGCGTCTTTCCTGTTTGCAGCGCATGACACGCAGCATCCACCACGTTTTGCGGCGTCCCAAAATCTGGGTCGCCGATCTCGAAGTGAATGATGTCTTTGCCTTGCCGCTGCATTTCCTGCACTTTTGCGAGCACCTTGAACATCGGTTGACCATCAAGGTTTTGCGCAAAGCGCGTGAGTCGGTAGTCCATGCTGTTACTCCTTCCAAAGTTTCCAAGGAGCTCCCTTTTCCCACTGGGCCTCGAGCTTTTGTTTGTCGCTGAGGGTGTCCATGGGGTGCCAGAAGCCGTTGTGTGCGTAGGACATGAGCTGACCATCTGACGCGAGCGTACGAAGAGGTACTTGTTCGAAGATTGTGGCGTCGCCATCTTTGAGATAGTCAAACACCTTCCCTTCGAGTACGAAGAACCCTCCATTCACCCGCTTCTGATTGTCCGTTTTTTCCTGAAACGACAACACTGAATGATCGGCGTCGATTTCAACAACGCCGAAGCGCCCTTCAGGCACGACGGTGGTGAGCGTGGCAAGACGCCCATGCGACTCATGAAAACGGACGAGTGCGGCGATATCGATATCGCCGACGCCGTCGCCATAGGTCATCATGAAGCGTTCACCAGGAGCGATGAGGTGCCGGAGGCGCGCGAGGCGCCCGCCCGTCATCGTCGTTGGTCCGGTATCGACAAGCGATATTTTCCACGATTCCAGTTGTGGATCGTGATACCGCACACCGCCCGTCGTCAGATCAATGGTCAGATCGCTTTTGCATGCGCGATAGTCGAGGAACCACTCCTTTATCGATTCACCCTTATAGCCGAGGCAAATGATGAAGTCATGGAACCCATAGTGCGAGTAGATTTTCATGATATGCCAAAGAATCGGCATACCACCAATTTCCACCATCGGCTTCGGGCGCACGTGCGTCTCTTCCGAGAGCCGTGTGCCGAGACCGCCTGCGAGGATGACTACTTTCATGGTCGTTCTCCGTGTTAGGGATTGTTGAAATACAAGTTGATTTGCTGCAAAGTCACATCCCGTGCCAAGCTCGGATCTTCTGCAACCTGCGCGTACCACATCACCGTTTGCGTGAGTGTCGTGTCGATATCCCACTGCGAACGCCACCCGAGGCGACGATTCGCCTTGGTGACATCGAGTGTCAAAAGCACCGCTTCGTGCTTCTCTGCATCATGATGCGTGTCACACTGCA
>MFMN01000026.1 GCA_001783515.1 Candidatus Kaiserbacteria bacterium RIFCSPLOWO2_12_FULL_50_10
TACAACCCTTACGGGTGCCTGGATCGATGAAGTTATTACCCCGGAACTCAAGCGTGAAGGCGACGTGCGCGACCTTATGCGCGCCGTGCAAGACGCACGAAAAGATGCGGGGCTCGAACCGAAGGATCGCATCACGCTCGTGCTTAGCAGTACGCACGAAGAAACAGTCACACTTTTCAAAGAAGAGCTTATGAAAACCGTTGGTGCCGATGAAGTCACTTACACGGACGAAGTGCTCTCGTTTGCGATTGAACGACGATAACACTCACAAAAAACACCCGTGTGGTGTTTTTTGGTGTCTAGTTTTTCAGAGAGCGTGGTATACTTTTTGCACGACCTATGAAAAAGAGTTTTGTCGATGGGCTCAAAGAAATGCTCCATATAGAGACTGCGCTGCCACGCGATGTTGTGGTTGGTGTTGATTTTGGCGGTTCAACCTTAAAAGTAGTGCAGCTTTCAAAAAAACAGGCAATTCCAACCCTCGACACCTATGGCGAAGTTGCGCTTGCGCCGTATCAAGGTGGACCTGAAGGGAAGGTTGTCACTTTGAATATAGATGCACATACGAAAGCGCTGCGCGATGTTGTGCGCGACGCGGGCGTTGTGGCGCAAAGTGCGGCGATTACGCTCCCGTATGGTGCAACGTTTACCGTGGTGCTCACGATTGATTCTGTCGACCCTACCGAAATCACTGCGCGCATTCCCGTGCAAATCAAAAATCTCATCCCGGTACGATTGCAGGATGTCACTATCGACTGGTTTCCGTTTGCGCACGACGAGGCTGCGCAAAAAACAACCGTCATGGCGGTCGCCGTACACAACCATACGCTCGCGCAATTGCGTGAGGTGGTAACTCGTGCTGGGTTCTCGATCCTTTCGACTGAGCTTGAGTTCTTTAGTACGATTCGCGTGGCGGCACATGGCGACAAAGCGTTCGTGGTGCTTGATCTTGGCGCAACGAGCGGCAAGGTATATTTTGTACATGGTGGTAAACTTGTGGGTGTACACAGCATTGCCTCACTCGGCGGTGAAGGTGTTACGCGTCGTATCGCGGCAGCAATGGGCGTAGCGTTTGATGCCGCAGAAGCGAAGAAGCGCGACGGCGCCGTGCCTGTCCCCGACGAGATTCTTACGCAAGCAGCGCGCGAAGTGTCATCGCTCATCACCTCGCACACACATGCTGCAGCACTTGCGGCGGCGCCGTGCATTGTCGTTGGCGGCGGCGCGCGCGTTCGAGACCTCTCGACCGCATTTGGAGCTGCGCTTGCGCGCACGGTAGAACTTGGCGAGCCGTTCCATCACGTCGCGTATCCACAGATTTTGAAAGATACACTTACGCGTATGGGCGGCGCGTACGCACCATCATTATCCGTTGCCTATGCTGCAGTGATGACCAAATAGCCACTTCTTCCACAATCCTGAAAGAAGTAGCACCAAAAACATCTTATGAACACCGTATTTAAAAAAATTGGCTATGCATGCATTATGCTCGCTGTTCTCATTGCGGGAAGCGCGAGTATTTTTGCCATCGTACAAAAAGCTTCGCCGGCAGCGGTGGTTGCAAGTTCGCTCGTGCAAGGTACGAATACGGCTCGCGTAAGCGAAAACCTCAAACTGCTCACGCGGAGCGCCGTGCTCGATAAGGCGGCTACCTTGAAGGCGAACGATATGCTCCAGCATCAATACTTTGCGCATCGAAGCCCGAGCGGTGTGACGCCGTGGCACTGGTTTGAAGAAGCACACTACAAGTATCTGCGTGCAGGAGAGAATCTCGCCGTGCACTTTACCGCCTCAACTGAGCTCGTTGATGCATGGCTTGCGTCACCGAGTCACCGCGCCAATATCATGAACGGTGCCTACACGGAAATCGGCATCGGCATGGCGACGGGCACCTTCGAGGGGGTACAGACAACCTTCGTTGTGCAGCTCTTTGGTACCCCCGTGCCAGCCTCGAAGCAAGGAGCTGCAGTCGGGCTTCTTGACACAAATGAGTATCGTGTTGTTTCAGAATCCATCGATGTTGCGCCAGACACACTCGCAACCATCGAACGCACGGTAGATACTCGCAAACACCCGTACGCACCGATTGCGGTGACGGTGTTTCTTATTGGCGCACTGTCGCTCGCTATCCATGTTTGTATACGATGTCTGACACGATCATGTACGCGTACGTCACTCATTATGGTTGCGGTTATTCTTGCGCTCTCAATAGCACTGTTTGTCATGGTTCGCATCATGCTAACGGGTGTGCTATAGTGCGCTCCGTAACGTATGTCAACGCGAACAGGTATACAAATTTTCAGCGGCACGCTCGTGTTTCTTATCTTGGTGGCAGGGCTTGGTTTTTTTGTGCAGGGTAGTGGCGAGGCGCATGCTACGGCAGATGATGCAGGCAGCGTGAGTGAATTTGAAGACGTGCTCCCCACACAAGAAGACATGCGTCGATTTGGGACAGGTGCCGTACGTGCACAGGCAAATTACTATACGGAAACAACGAAACAGCTCGTACAAAAAGGTGCTTCATTTATTGAAGCAAACCTCACGGATATGCAGATCACTGCCTACCGCGATGGCGTGCGTGCGTTTACGGTTCCGATTCAAACAAAAGGACGCCCCGGTTCATGGTGGCAGACGCCCGCAGGTGTCTACAGCGTGCAGACAAAAAAAGAAAAGCACTTCTCTTCATTTGGACAAGTCTACACGAACTGGAACCTCCCCTTTCAAGGAAACTTCTTTTTCCACGGCTGGCCATACCACGAGGACGGTACGCCTGTGCCGATGGGGTATTCGGGCGGCTGTATTCGCCTTACCGACGAGGACGCACAGAAGCTCTACGAGTTTGCAGAAACCGGAATGGACGTCGTTGTGTATGAGGAGTATTTCACCTCGGATAATTTTTCCTACGACGTACCGCAGCTCGACGTCACGGCGACATCGTATCTCGCCATGGACGTGCGGAGTAATGATGTTGTGCTTGAGCGCAGCGCAACAAGCACCTACGCAATTGCATCAATCGCAAAAATCATGACCGCACTTATCGCAACTGAGTATATCAATCTCGACAAGCCGCTTATCGTTTCAGCGCAAGCGGCTGCGGCAACAACAACAAAACCTCGGTTCAAGGAAGGGGAATCAGTGCTTGCTTTTCATGCGCTGTACCCACTTCTCAACGAATCATCGAATCAATCCGCCGTGCTCCTTGCTGAGTCAGTGGGTACCGAACGGTATGTTCGGCTCATGAACGACAAAGCGGCGGCAATCGGCATGCAGGCAACAACTTTTGCTGATCCCGCAGGCGTCCTTGCGACGAACGTGGCAACGGCAGAAGATTTGGCTCGCCTCGCACAGTATCTCTACTATAATCGTCCATTTGTACTCAACCTTCTCGCGGGCAGGCTTGATCCTGGCGTGTACGATGCGCCGCAATTCGAGGACCTTTCCAATTTCAATCTCTTCAGTGGCGATGACGCCTTTGTTGGCGGCAAGGTGGGGCACACCACCGCAGCGGCAGAAACCATGCTCGCCATTTTCAATATCGATATACGCGGCACCACGCGGCCAATTGCGATAGTCGTGCTTGGCTCTGCGAACATCAAAGAAGATGTTGAAAAACTCCGTACGTACATATCAGAACGCTATAAATAATCACGCGACCCAAAGCGTGATTTTGTATTTTGGAGTGGCGAGGTATACTCGTGGCATGCGCATAAAGGATATGCATACAACGGACATGCCGCGCGAGAAGCTCGTGCGCTACGGGGCAGCTCGACTCTCTGACCATGAGCTACTTGCCGTGCTTTTAGGAAGCGGCACCAAAGGCATGAATGTACTTGCGCTTAGCAAAAAAGTGCTTGCGCTTCTACGTGCTCGCGGAACGGACGGCGTAAGCGCGGCGGACCTTGCTGCGGTGCGTGGTATTGGCGCAGCGAAGGGGGCGCAAATCATCGCACTCTTAGCACTCACGGAGCGTCTGCATAACCACGGGCGCGCGGAGGTTCTTTCTGCGAAAGATGTATGGAGTTTGTGTCATGACATTCGCTCGTCCAAAAAAGAGCACTTCGTCGCGTTGTATCTTGATACGCAGAACAGAGTCATCGAGCGCATCATTGTCTCAATCGGTACCTTAAACAGTTCGCTTGTGCATCCGCGCGAAGTATTCGAGCCGGCACTCAAACTTTCTGCGGCGCACCTTCTTGTTGCGCACAATCACCCCAGTGGTTCACTCGAGCCGTCGCCCGAAGACATTGACGTGACAATACGTTTAAAAAATGCCGGGGAACTCCTCGGCATCAACCTGCTTGACCATGTGATTCTCACAGATACAACGTACAAAAGTATTTCCCTTACCGCGGCTCAATAAAATAGGTAACAGGTTTTTCGCAGACTTCAGCAAAATATTTGAGCTCAACAACATCAAGGCGTTGCTGCCCGCTCTCTATATTTGAGACATATGACTGCGGACGCTTCAGGCGGTGCGCGAGCTCAACTTGAGTAAGTCCCGCCTCGAGGCGCGCCGCGCGAAGACGCTGCGCAAATGCCACATACTCCTTCTTGTAGGATGCTTTCTTCACCCCCTTAGTATCGGGGAGAAGACACTATATACAAAACTCCGATATTGTGCTAGACTCGGGGGAGCGTGCAGGTCTATGAGTCCCACACTCGTATGAGCGCCAGAGACACAAGATGTCTGAGTGCCGTACCGAGCGCGCTTTCTTCACAAACACACCACGCCAGGAATGGCGTGGTGTGTTCTTGCTACTTTTGAGGGCGGTTGTCCACAGCTCGGCATGATAGGAGATATGCTATACTTGTGCTACATGAAATGCTTGAACGTAACTCTCCAGAAACTACTGCACGCAGCACTCCTCCTTTTTGTTGCATTCCTTATAGCGAGCACCATTCCATTTCAGATTCTCACCGCGCACGCGTCCGCGAATGATAAAATCCATTACCAAGGCAAGCTCTATGATTCAGGCGGAAGCCCGGTAACAGACGGCAGCCATACGATGGTGTTTAAGTTTTACGCCGCAGCCACCGGTGGTACCGCTCTTTGGACGGAGACGCAGACCGTGAGCACAACTGGCGGACTTTTCACCGCGCTCCTTGGCTCTGTCACGAGTCTCTCTGGTATCAATTGGAACCAGGCGCTCTACCTCGGTGTGACTGTCGATAGCGATAGCGAAATGACCCCCCGCCACACCGTCGGCGCCGTCCCTACCGCACACACTCTCGCCGGAAGTCTTCGCCTCGATAGTACGCTCGATTCGTACTTAAGCGGCAAGCTCGGCATTGGAACGACAAGCCCAGCCTATCCCTTAGATGTATATTTAGGAACCGCAAATGCAATGCGGTTGAAATCTGACGATGTGTACTCCTTGGTTGTCTTTGAGGATGATACGACCACGCCCGGTCAGGTAGCGGCAGGTGCCAGTGGTAATGACTTTCAGATATTTACAGGCGGAACGGTTCGTCTTACAGTTGCGTCGAGTACGGGCAATGTTGGTATTGGTGTCAGTGCACCAACCTCACGGCTCCACACAACAGGCACGGTACGTTTTGCAGGATTTGGCGCAGGTACCCTTACGACTGATGCAAGTGGTAATCTTTCTGTTTCCTCGGATGAACGCCTGAAGGATATTACCGGCTCGTTCGAGACGGGGCTCGCAGCAATTCGAGGACTTGAGCCGATTCGCTATCGCTGGAATGCAACGAGCGGACTCGAAACAGAATCAATCTACGCAGGCTTTTCTGCGCAGAATGTGATGGATCATATTGAAGACGCGGTTGGGGTTGATACAAACACCGGGTATTTTACCCTCAGTGACCGCCCTATTATCGCCGCATCAGTGAACGCTATCAAAGAGCTTGACCTTACGATTGAATCGCTCGCTTCAACAACGGCAGCAACCTCGACCGAAGACGGCACGCAGACTTTTGTCGGGCGTTTCCTCGACCGTATGATTGCCTGGTTTGCCGATACTGCAAACGGCATCGGCAACTTCTTCGCCAAGAGTTTCAGAGCAGAAGAAACAATTTGTGTCGGCGCTGTTTGTATTGGTGAAGCAGAGCTCGAAGCACTGCTCCAGAACGCAGGAATCACGAGCTCGTCCGATACCTATACGAGCGACGCCGTTGTTATTACTACATCAGGCGCAGAGGAGAGCGCCGAAGGGGCAGGCGACACAGCGACAGGAGCAGACAGCGTCGCAACCACCACCGACGAAGTTGCAACCGGAGCAGACGGCACTGCGACCACTACTCAGGAAGCAGCAGCCGGAGCAGAAACAGCAGCCGGCGATACAGAAGTTGTAGCCGAGGAGGGAACTGACACCGAAGCTGGAACGGGAACACCGGACACATCAGTCGGCGAAGAATCTGCTGACACACCGGTAGCCGAGGACACTGTTACGGAAGATGCGTCGACCGCTTCGGGCAGCGCCCCCGAAGAACCTGTGGAAGCAGCACCGCAAGACCCTGCTCCCGCTTCCGGAGAAGTGATAATCCCATAACACGCTGCCATAACCCAAACACCACCCACCGGATGGTGTTTGTGTTGCGTCTCCCACGAAAGAACTAGAATCTAGATTAAGAAAAATTGCCTACCAGCCTGGATCCTTCCAGGATGACAAAAGGTACACGAATTGTTTTTGATTACTACATGGTTAAATCCACGCTCGCTTTAACTACCTATCTCTCCAAAGCAATACCCGTCACGTTTGTCATCACCACAAAGAGTACTTCCATTTTTATAGTCGCAAGCTCCTTAAAAATTTGGTCGCCTGGAGGGATCCAGGCGTCTGACAATAGACTCTATGGTGCACGTTTAGTGTGCGCTTCAGTTTCTGAACGAGAGACAAGGGCAGGTTGTTTTTTGCCCGACTTATGCTAGTATGTTCGCACCGCATTGAGGAAAACCACAATGCAAACATTGCCCGATCGTCTAATGGAAGCAAAGCTCCTTTCTTCGCTCGTTCGGAAATGAACAAAAAAATATCTTTGGGTTATACATTGTGCTGCCCGATCGTCTAATGGTAGGACTACGGTTTCTGGTACCGTCTATTGGGGTTCGAATCCCTGTCGGGCAGCACAGTACGGAACCTGAGGATATTTTTTTGCTCACTTCTCTCACTCGCTTGAAAGATAGGACATACGGTTTCTGGTACCGTCTATTGGGGTTCGAGTCCCATGCCTAGCAGCAGTCATGTGATATCTACCGAGACAGCTATAAACGCTGTTTCGGCCAAAAAGTTCAAAACACTAGTCATGGTCTCGAACTTCAAGAAAAACACACGAGTCTATTCTGAAAAATTGCACACCTGCTGAGCGCAGTAACCAGAACAAAAAGTCACTCATAATGAGTGACTTTTTGTGTAACCTGAAACACAGAGTGTCCGCTAAGAAAAACTACCGTTTGAGTCCGTGGAGGATAAAACCAACTATCATGAGTAGAATGTATGGGGTCGGTGTAAAGAGAATGAATGGAATCATGAGTGATTCTGTTGCTATTTGCATTCCTTGTTGCACATACTCAATAACAATTGATACCGTCGCCATGCTTGCGCCAACACCAATAAAGGTCACTTGTGAATAAGGTAATCTTCTTATGTATGGCACGAGCATCCAAAGTAGCACGCAATATGCATAGACTCCAAAGAAACTCGACCCGTAGAAACGAAGTAGCGCCTCAGCTTCGGGATAACCTATGACAGTAATCGCTGGAACTATGATTACAAGTATGAGGAATATCTCGCCAATAAAAACCGATAGATACCCAATAGTTTTTATTGTAAGTTTCATTCTGTAAGTTTTGCTTCAAAGAGCATATTATAGTCTTCTTCTCCTAGAATATCTTTTGCATCAGCAAGGAATTTTTCAGCATTCTTACTTATCTGAGCCGATGCATCTGATTCTGTTATAATAGACTTCTCATATTGCTTTCGCACAGCACTATTTTTGGACAATAATTGCTTTTGAAGGGCGATAACTTTATGTTTTTTAGATGCGTCGTAATCATCTCCAAGTATTTCATCGAACATGAGGCTGAAGTCATCGGAAAGTATCTCATCATTTTTCTGCTTAAGCTCTGCAGTGCTATATTTCTCTACAGCCATCTTGTATAGTTGTTCCGTTTTTCGAGTGTAGAACTCATGTCGTGCTTCTGCTATAACTTTGTTGTTCTTTCCGTGGAGTGAATTATCATCCATTACTGAAGCTGACTCTAATTTACTTGCTGTAGTAAGTCCACTCATTACACAACTACAAGAACTCCAATTGATGCCGTACGTTCCAAACATTGACTTTGACTTCGTGTAACCCACAGTCAACGATGACACTGTCTGCCCAAAGGTGTTCAAGCCTCGATTTGTGTGCTGATGACAAACCCCGTATATTCCATATGGTCCCATATTACAATTTAACTTGCATGAAGAGTTAAGTACCTGTGAGGATGTTGGCGACAGCTTATACCCGACAATATTTCCACCAGTAACCGTCGCTCCTGATGTATATATATTTCCATCTGCATTGTATCCATAACATCCACTGTTTCCATCGAGACACATATAGGTATGGTCGCCAAGCCAAGAAAACCCAGAAATTGTAATAGGGCGCTTAAAATGTCGCATCTCCCATGCGTGCGCAGGAGCGGAATAGCCTAAAACCAATAATAATATTACTAAACGAAACAAATTTATTTTCACAATCCTACATATTAAGTGACTCTTGATCATCTGTCTCCATTGTATGCTAACAGAACAAGAAATACAATAAGGATTATTTGCAGGTAGTGGTCCCTGTGCTATACACTCCTAAATAGCGACCGTGACAGGTGTTTTAGCTCTTGTCTTAAGCCTTTAGAAAACCAACATGTAGACCGAGACGCCTCAAGAAAATTGTTTTGATGGTGTCATAATACCTTTACAATGTCTCGCCTCACAAGGTTCATGACCGACACTGGCAGCCGTGCGCGCAAATCTTAGTAAAAACCATTTATATCTTCACGACACTCTCTGTTTGTCTGAAATGTGATATAATCCAAAGATGAAGGCCTTCTTGCAAATCCTGGTGATTGGTCTAATTATTTGGGGTGTATATGCACTTATGAAAAATGATGAGTATCTCGGCTTTTATTACCCAGATGCAAATAACCTTTCCGAAGACATTTCAAGTATTGCAACTTTTGATTCGCTAGAGTCATGTAGAGATTGGGTAGATGAACAGGTATCGATATTCAATCCAGATGGCACGGGGTATGATTATGAGTGTGGTAAGAATTGTGATGCTGCAAGTGGTAAGCCTTATGTCTGTGAAGAAACTTTGCGGTAAATTATCTAGATATAGGTATCCAGTCCTAACCCTTGTATTAGGCATTGCGATTATACCCTTAGGAGCCTGGTCACAACTTGCTAAAGGATTCCTCATATTTACAGATTCTTTAATTGGCCTATCTGCCGCTTTTACAGCTTGGTGGGCTTATAAGACTTTTGCATTTAAAGAACGAATAAATGAATACAAAAACGTCTATGAGGGGCTTAAAAAAGCTGAGACTGCGTATTTAGAAAAATATGGAGAAACACTTCGTTTATTAAATACTTTGTCTGAGATTAATGTTGCTAGTAGTCCTGATGTAATTGCCAGTTATAAAGAACAAATAGATCATATAGAACGAGAATATAGAGAAGCAGAATATTTTTTAAATGATCTATTCTTCTCACCTTTTGTTAGCAAGAATTTCAAAGCGCAACTACTTCTTTTAATTCGGGCAAAGGAATTTAGTAACGCTACTGAAGTGCAAAATGCTTTTTTTAAGATAAAAATTCTTCACCAAGAAGAATTCATCATTAAGACTTAAGTTTTATCGCTGTGCGACAAGCAATTGTATGATGCATATCGTGTTGTGCATCGAGGTATTTCGGTTATTGCGAGCCTATATTATTCGTGTCACACAACGCAGCAGAACCTAGTAAACATATATGACTCTCTATACCTATAAGAAAAAGATTCGATATACACTCCTGGCGGTTGCGTTCGCTTTGGCGGTTTATTTTGTGCGGTTGCAGCTTATTGCACGGAGCGAGCCGTCGTCGGTTGACTCTGGTACAAATCTGCTCGTGACTATCGTTATGGTGCTGATACCATGTGTACTTATTGGTATTGCATTGCGGCGTGAAAAGTAGGTAGCTTTTGATTGCGGACGATTCGGTGGCGCCTCGTAGGTGCAGATAAACAAAAGCCCCGCGGGGAGCGGGGCTTTTGTGGCCGTGTGCGCTGTTGCTTTATTTATTATTAAGCAGTGTGCCGATGAATGGCTCGTTGTTTAAATAGGAGAGGAGTGACGGGAGGCGGGTGCCGCTGATGCAGGCTACTTCTATGTCGCGTTCTTGTGCGAGTTTTGCGGCGATTGGGTCGAATGGTGACGAGAGCCCCGGCGACCATTCAGTCGGAATGAGGGTGCGGAAGTTTTCCCAGTGCATGTGCTCGATAGGTGTTGCTTCGGGATTCGTGCGCGGGTCGGCGGTGTAGACGTAGTCGGTGTTGGAGAGGTTCACGACGCGGTGCGCTCCGAGGAGCGAGGCTATCTGCACGGCGCGCAGGTCGGTCGATGCGCCAGGGCGATAGCCAGCAGCAATCACGACGCGAGTGTCGTCGGGAACGTCGAGGATTTCGTCGGGATTGGTAATCATGGTGGGGTGCGCGATGTCGCGAAAGAGAGCGCGCATGAGGTGTCCGTTGAGACGTGTTGCGTTAATGCCGAGCCAGTCGATGTCTGCGGCGACGAGCGGCGCGACGGCGTTTGCGGCTTCTTGATAATTGCGTGCGGTGCGCCCACCA
>MFMN01000027.1 GCA_001783515.1 Candidatus Kaiserbacteria bacterium RIFCSPLOWO2_12_FULL_50_10
GTAACTACCCCAAAGTAATTTCCTATGACAAAAGCACAAGTAACAAATCTTTCTCGCCACATCGACACCGTTGCACGACATTTTGATTTCCTGTCGCTTGACGACCATTGCACGCGCGCCTCGGAATTCCCCCTGCAAAAAGCACATCCGGCAAAAGCGTCCGCGCAGATTCCTGAACATCTTATGCATCGTTCGCTCGTCGGCGGCATCCACGCGCTCTACAGCCACGACCTCAATGCCCGTCGTGGCAACCATCTCTTCTACACCATTGATGCGACGGGTGCAGACGGCCTACGCATCACCTTCCACGCCATTGATGTTGCACACTCGTTTGCGGATCCGCTCTTGATACAGGTGACTCGCTCGCTCCTTTCACTCCTTGGCTATGAGCATCGTATCCGTGTGAATATGATTGGCGACAAGGACGCAAAGCGTCGCTTCGTTAAAGAGCTCACCGAATTCTTCAAGCGCTCTGCACCGACTATCGGAGCCTCCCCTGCCCCAACGCAAGAAAAAGAGGTGCTCGCCGCGTATCGAGCACTGCTCGCCACCGACGACGACCTTGCCTATGTAAGCCCGGTATCAATCGACCACCTCAACGAAAAGAGTAGGCGTAATCTCCGTGAAATTCTCGACTACCTCGACATGAGTGAGGCGCCCTATGAAATCGACCCTCGCCTGACGGGCGATTATCTCTATCATTCGGGGTTTGTCTTCACGGCGGATGTTACGCCATCAAAAGAAGCCGTAGCGCCAACCTGCACCGTGTATGGCGGCGCCTACGATGACTACGCGCACACCCATCACGATCCGCGCCACAGCTGCGCAAGTGTCACACTCCACTTTACCGCCCATACGCCCCGCGATCTTCCCGTCAAGGCGGCGCCCGACACTGCAATTGCGCTCGCCGCAATCGGATTTGCACCAAAGCTCTACAGTTACCGCATTATGGATACACTTCTCCAAGCAGGCATGTCGGTACACCATAACCCGACCTCCCTGTCACTGAGCGAACAGCTCGGACTCGCTGCGGAAAAGAACGCGCGCATTATCCTCATTGCCGGCACGCACGAAGCAACCCGCAAAGAAATCATCATTCGCAACGTTGTCAGTGAAAAACAGCAAACGATTCCGCTTGCAAAGCTCGTGAGTACCCTTAAATCTCTTGTTCGTTAAAAATGAAACGTCCCTCTGGGGCGTTTTTTGTGTGCGTACCACCTTTGCACTTGACCGTTCTCTCGTTTGGCATACTATAGACAGCGTACATATAATTCATTCACTATGACTTCGCGAGATCACACCACGTTCGAACAGCATAACAAGATCCTTAACGACGACACCGCACGCGCTGCGTATGCGGCAGAGCACAACGGCTACCGACCGGCACTCCTGCCGCGACTCCTTGGCTCCTTCCTTATCCTTTCGGGCAACGTTATCTACGGCAAAGAGCCGTCGTATCTCAAATTCCGCGCTGTGGAAATCATTGCTCGTGTCCCCTATCACTCGTGGGATTCCGCTGCCTATACCTTGATGACCTTCTTTTTCTTCGACGAGCAGCGCGCACTTTCACTCGCGCACACGTCGCGGTTTGCCCGATTTGCCCAGGACAATGAAACCATGCACATCGTGGTTATCTCCCGACTTGCGGTATTTTATGAAAAAATTGGCCTTATTCGCGGATCGCTCATCCCGCTCTGGTTCGCCTTCTTCTATTTCTGGTGGTCATACACGCTGTACTTCATTAATAACCGATGGTCCTACGAGCTCAACTACCTCTTCGAGCAACACGCCTACGACCAATACAGCCGCTTCCTCGAACTCGAAGAAGAAGCCCTCCGCAGCCGCGACGTACCAAGCGATTACCTCGCATGGTACGGCAGAACGCCCGCGGATCAATATGAGTTTTTCAGGTCTATCCGCAACGACGAGCTTATTCACCGCAATGAATCCATTGAGGCAATCGCCGCTGAAAAAGCGCGCCGCGCGGCAAAGGGGGGCAAAAAGTAACGTTGCGACGAACTATTGCTTTTTTGAAGCGTCTCTGGTAGAGTGCTTGCACTATGGCAGTCAATATTCAGGTTGAAAAACACTCTGGCGAAAGCACCGCAAATATCTTGCGTCGTTTCAGCAAGCGCGCAAAGACGTCCGGCATCGTCCAGCGTATGCGCGGTATCCGTTATTACGTACGCGAAAAGTCAGAAAACGTCAACAAAGCATCAAAGCTTCGTAAGATCGAGCGCGCTGCGCAGTTCGAGAAGGACTATAAGCTCGGCAAGGTAGACAAAGGTTTCACTAAAAAATAACGATTCACTCAAAACTGGCACATGTGCGCCAAATTCTATAAAATTTTCACGCTCACCGTATGTTGAATACGGCTCGGTAAAAATTTCACAGAATTCAACGCAACTGCACTCAGTTTAGAGCGAATCTAATAAAAATCACCTCGCACGAGGTGATTTTTTCTGCAAACAAAAGAAAAGACCCCACGCAAAGCGCAGGGCCGAGAGCCAAGGATCGGGGTGCCAAAGCAGAGGATCCATAGCCAAGTTCAACTTGCAGGAAGAAGGAGAGCGACCGCGCCAAGACCGACCCAGCGAATGCCAGGGAGAACCCAACTCGCACGGAGCCACCGCCCATCATCGCCTCCGTCAAAAAGGAGCTCATTCGGGTCGCCGTCAGAATCCTTGATAAGATCATGAAGACCTGCAATGAAGCGGAAACCCATGCTCTTCATCTCTGCGTTGGAGACTACCTCGCGCATACGAGGAATGAGTCCAGCAAGGCCTTTGCCGTAACCGAAGTTATTGACACCATACTGGCGGAGTGCATCAGCTGTACGTTCGCTGTCAACCTTGATGACATTGGTTGGCATCAGAGCGACACGATACACCTGCCCCTCAACAAGCCGATGCTTGGCGTCGTAACCGTCACTGTTTTTCGACAAGAGGCACGACATTGCCCAGTCGCACATCTTAGCATCCGGCGACGCCAAGTGACGAGCAATTTCTTGCTCGCCCGTGAGGTTGAGTCCGGTAAGCGTGAGCACGACGTGCCCGTGCTCGTTACGTTCGAACTCTTTTTCCATAACAGATTCCTCCAGAATTGACTACACAACAATACGTCGCAAGAATGCGCGTCTGCCGTAGCAGAAAATGTCGAATGATTTCGGCGCTTTCTGCTACGGCAGACTGATTTGAGAAAGATCGTATCTGGCAGTATATAACCACAAACTGAATAGCTTGTCTATACAGGCGGACGCAATGGGCAGTTTGTACAAAAAATCACCGCATGGTGATTTTCATTGATTATTGTATTGCTCCTGTTCCTGAAACGATAATCGTTGTGCTTGCCTGCGACGACTGCAGGGTGATTGTTGCTCCTGCACTTCTGCCACTAATTGTCTCGAAGGTAACAATGGCGGGGGTTGCGGTGACGTTTGTCGGGAGGAGTTCCATGCCAAGTGTTGTTGTTGTGGCGCCCTCGACTTTAATGGTCGTATAGGAAGAGGTCGCAACCATAACCCCAAATGAGGCGCGGTCTTCGCCAGAACGCGCGCGCGAGCGCATCGTCGCAAGCTCGGTGCGAAGCTGCTCTGCCGCAAGCACAACCTCAGTTTCGCCGCCACCTTGCGGCAACATGACAAACACCGTGCTTGCAAGGAGCCCGAGAATAGCAACAACAAGGAGCATCTCCAAGAGCGACACGCCGCGAGTGTAGAGTATTCTGCGTGACATACTTAGCGTACTGCGCCAACAAGCTGATAAATAGGGAGAAGTACGGCAAGTGCAATCGCCGCAACGACAAGCCCGAGGATCACCAGCATAATCGGCTCAATGAGTGCGGTGAGACGCTTCAGCCGTTCATCAATATCGCGCTCGTAGAAATTCGCCACCGAGGAAAGCGTATCGGCGAGTTTTCCTGTGCGCTCGCCGACGGCCATGAGCCCAATGAGGAGTCTTGGGAAGTACGTGGATTCTGCATTGAAGGCCTCGGCGATTGGTTTTCCTGCGATGACCGACGTGCGTGCGCGGAGCACCGCTGCTTCATAGACAAAGTTACCACTCGAGCGCCCCGCGAGCGTGAGCGCGTCGAGGATATTTACCCCGCTTGCCATAAGTGTTGCGAGGGTACGCATGATACGTACCGTGATTGTTTTGCGTACAAGATCTTTTGTGAGCGGCGCACGCACGGCAAATGCATCGAAGCTGCGGCGACCTTGTTTTGTTTTGAGCGCCCAGGTGGCGATACTTATTAGACTACCGATAACCACTACGTCGAGGAGGTAACTATACGTAAGCGTATCTGAAATACCAATGAGCACCCGAGTGATAAGCGGAAGCTCAACGCTTGCTTCCGTGAAAATACGCGAGAGGCGCGGCACCATAAAGACAATAACAAGGAGTGAGACGAGAATAGAGCCGGTAACCACAACCATTGGGTACAGCATTGCCGAACGGACGCGACTACGGAACTCATGGGAGCGCTCCATATAATCCGCAAACGTGGTGAGGGTTTGATCGAGCTTTCCCGAAAGCTCGCCTGCTTCAAGCATTCCCATAAACATTGGCGGAAAGTGCTTCGAGTACGGGCTAAATGATGCCGCGAATGAGTTACCGCCACGGATAGACGCAAGCACGGCACGGAGCATATCCTGCATCACGTGTTTCTCGGTGTCTTCGATAAGAAGCGCAAGCGCTTCGGTTGCAGGAACACCCATGCGCAGTGCGGTTGCAAGGTTGCGCGTAAAGAACAAAATATCCTCAAGCTCTATCTTCTCAAAGAGACGAATATCCGAAAGTCCGCGCGCTTTCGCCTCCTCTTCGATTTTCACGGGCTTCAACTGCTTCGCGAGTATATGCGCAAGCACTTCACCGCGACCATAGGCAGCAAAAACACCCTCCACCAAAACCCCCGCAGCATCGTACGCAGTATAGGTGTAGGTAGTGAGTTGCTTTTTTTTCATAAGTATATTTTGGAAAACGCAATCTAGAGCGCAGGTAATTCTTTCAAAATGGGATGAAGTTGTGCTGGCTGGAGGATAATTTCTACCGGAGCCGTACCCCCAAAGTACGGTGAGGATAGAAATTTCCGAAGCCTGTACAAATTCGCCCATTTTGGAAGAATTACTCCTGGACTACTCGTAAGACTTCTTCTATCGTGGTCACTCCCCTCTCAACTTTCTTAAGCCCATCTTCAAACATGGTTATCATGCCGTCTTTAATGGCTTGTTTGCGAATCATGGCGGCGCTTACTTGTTTTTGCGCAAGTTCGCGGATGTTGTCATTCATCGCCATGATTTCAAACACCGCTATCTGCCCGAGGTAGCCGCTGCCGCCACACACGGAGCACCCCTTCCCTCGGTAGAGCGTCTCGGGAACGCTTTTGATATGCGTGTCACCAAGAAGCTTCTTTTGCGCCGTGATGGCACGCTTTACCTCGGCAGGAAGTTTGTACGAGTAAATACAGGTCGGGCAGATTTTGCGCACAAGGCGCTGTGCAATAATCGCGTTCACTGTCGAAGCGAGGAGGAATGGTTCAACACCCATATCAACAAGGCGTGGCAGTGCAGACGGTGCGTCGTTGGTGTGCAGTGACGAAAGCACGAGGTGTCCCGTGAGCGCCGCATGTACGGCGATGTCCGCGGTTTCTTCGTCTCGAATTTCTCCCACCATGATAATGTCGGGGTTTTGACGCAAGAGCGAGCGAAGTCCATTGGCAAAGGTGATACCTGCGCGCGCGTTGACCTGCGTTTGGTTTATGTGCGGGAATTCATATTCGATAGGGTCTTCAATTGTCGTGATATTTACCTTCGGTGAATTGAGCTTATGCAAAATCGCGTAGAGCGTAGTTGTCTTGCCGTGTCCGGTTGGTCCTGTAACCAAAATCATGCCGTGCGGCTTGTGGACTTCTGCCTCAAGAATCGCTTCTTGCTGTTCTGCAAAACCAATATCGCGGAACGTAATCGGGCGTGAGGTCGAACGCAAGAGACGCATTTCTGCCTTTTCGCCGTGCAACACCGGCATGATATTCACACGAATATCTATCGTGCCCGCAGCGTCGGCATTTGCGCGGAAGCGTCCATCTTGGGGCGCATTGTGTTCATCAACTTGGAGATTTGCAATCACCTTCACGCGCGCGACAAGTGGCGCGGCGAACGTCTTGGGGAATGAGGCGATTTCCTGCATCACGCCATCGATACGCGCACGCACCACGAGCATATTTTCAAGCGGTTCAATGTGCACGTCGCTCGCGCCAAGAGTAATCGCATGCTCAAGGAGCGCATCGAGCGTTTCGACAATGGACGAACTCTCGCCTTCTTGTGCTTCTGCAGCAACACGATGCACATCAAATGCGACACCTTGCACAGAGCGATACTGCTTAAGCACGTGCGCAACCGACGACGAGGTTACCACCGTGGGCACAACCCACTTCTTCGTGCGTGCGCGCACGTCGGCAATAACGTCTTCGTCGCCAGGATCAACCATACCAAGCGTTACCGCAGCATCATCCTCCGTAATAATAAATGCACGATGCGTTTTAATAAAGACTTGTGGCAAGCGCATAAGCGCCTCAGTGTCAATTTCAGCGCGCTTTGCATCAAAAATTGGCGCCTCGTAATACGCCGCAAGAATCTCCGCAAGGTGCGTTTCTGAAAGCTTGCCGAGCGAGACCAGTGTTTCAAAGGGTGACTTCCCTTGTTTTTGCGCTTCGTCGCGCGCAAGCGAAAGGTCATCCTTCGTCACAAGGCCTGACGCAAGAAACAACTTATCGAACGTGTCTTGAGGAAGATGCATATACGCACAGTATATGTCACTCTCAAAAAAACAGTCTGTGGACGAATACAAAAAAAAAGCCACATCGTAGTGCGGCTTTGCTTTGCGGTAGCACGGCTTATCTCACAGAGACCATCACCACTGATACACGTCATCTTCGTCTTCATTTCCGTCGTCACCTTCGTAATCATCACCCTCAGCTTCAAGATAGTAACCATCTGGACGATTATAGATACGCCCAAGTTTATCCGCGCTCGCAATCGGCGCAACCGTGAGATCGTTATTTGCCCCACCCTGATAGAGCGGCAAATGCAGTGCATCCGCATATTTTCGAAGATACTGCCCCATCTCGCTTGTAAACTGTTCGTGATATTTATCGGTATATCCAGTATTTGCCTCGATATTATCTATCTGGAACACTGGCTTGTTGTTTTCGTTATTCTCACCAATATAGCACCATGCCACCGCAACGGGGAGTGGCTTTTCTGAATCTGTCGTATCAACAGCGACAACTAATTGCATACCGAGGTCGGAAAGGTAGTCGCAAATGGGTGATTCTCCACCATGCATCCCACCTTCGATACTCACACAGCACCCCGTATAGTTGCCGATATATAGACTGCTGTATGGGTTACGATTACAGATACCAATGGTAATCTCTCGTCCCGTAAGACTATTTGACTCCCCGTAAGCAAACGACTCCTTGATTGACTGTATTGCTGCAGCGTCTTCTTTAAAGTGCTCAAAGAGCTCTTTGCTTTCAAAAAGGTCGTACGACATATTGAGCTCCTTTGCAGTGGCATCGACCATGGCAACAACTTTTTCGAATCGCTGTATAATGCTTGCCGCTTGCTGAGAAATGACGACGTCAAGCTCTTTTATCGTGCGATAGTATTCTCGATTTCGCTCTACGGTAGATTCTTGAAGACGCTGAGCTTCCAACATATTTTCGGTAAGTGCTCGCCCTAATGTCTCTAGTCCGCTCAGTTCCCCGAAAAATGTATCTTGCATCGCGGGAGATACATATGCAGCGAGCGCTTTCGTAAGCTGTGCGATACCCTTTTCCATTCCCGCTCGTTTCTGGGTATCCTGCTCGAGAGCATGTGCCTCCGTAACCTTGGTGAGTTTTGCGGTAAGATCAATGTACTTCGCATCAAGCGACTGAGGGAGCTTGCTATCTTTCGGAATATGCTGCCGGAATTGCTCTTTGAAGGATCCAACGAGTTTACCTACAAGCTCGCTCACAATGCGATTGAGTGGGCTCTTTATCTGTGCCGAAAGAAGTTCTGAGCCATCACCTGCCAGATTGAATCTGCTTTCTTGTGGATACTGCAGCCAACGTTCGGCATCAACACCTGATCGAGCAAGCACATCGAGTATCTGAGGATTGCTCTTATACTCACGAAGTTTTGCAATATTACCCTGACGTATCTCTGGAGTCAGCATATTGAGCGTCTGTGTTGACGATATCTCATCCTGCGTATCCTCTGCTCTGCTGTCTTTGAAATTATACCCCGCAGCCAGAAGCGCCTCTCGCATTGCGGGGTTTCTAAAATCACTATGATATTCATATGCCCCCGGCGCATGAAGCTGCGCAAGGTGCTCCTGCGCCACCTCGTCAAATTCTGGTATTTTCGCAATGAGACGACCCGCCATACGCGGATTAATTGTAAAATGAACTCCAAGAAATGGACTCTGCTTAATTCTCTCTATGGACACATTCTCATCTATCTCCGATGATGCAATAGCGAGGGCGGCCGTCAGTCGTCCCAGCAAGTCTGCCTTTGGAATTATTTGCTCTAAAGAATGACAGAGTGAACTCAGACGTTCGTTTGATGCAATAATCTTCTGAAGCTCTTCGAGGGGAACGCCCGAGAGCACGTTCTCATCTAAGCATCGTGTGGCAAGACCGTATTCTGATAATTCCAATGCGGTATCGAATATTTGTTTGTTAAATTTCTTAAATTTTCTCTCATGCTCTACAACTCTGTGGGCGTCATCATTTCTAATGAAAGATATCGCAATTTCTGTGCCGAGACTTGCGTTTTTAAAATTTTGAAGAGAATTCCTATTCTCGGTATAGAAATCAAGAGCAAAAATAATCTGTGATACCGAATCCCTCTCGGGAGCATCTTCAGCACAACCTTGATATATACTCTTTATGGAGTCATTTTTCTCAATAAGACCAGCCACGTCATCGACAGATAAAAAGCGAAGCAAGGGTTTCCCAATCAGGAATGAATTGAAACTGTAGTTGTCAGCTTTGAGTATTGCGGATAGCAATAATTTCTCCTGACCTGGAAATTTTTTTGCCTCCTCTACCAGCGACACCCAGTCCCGAGCATGCTTGATAGCTGGTAATATGTCTTGAAGCTCCACATTTTGGAATTCTTCAAAGTACTCGCACACAGATGATGTGTTGTCGCTTGCAATGAGCATCCTTGCCACCTCAGCATGATGCGCTATATCTATATTGTGTATCTCCCTGGCAAGTCGATCTCCAAAACCACTTTGGATATATTTATTGCAAAAATCCAACTGATCTATATCGGCGAACTTCTTTATCCTATGAATTAGATATTGTGCGTCTCCGCTATTTATAATCTCTTCTGCAATTTCTTTCGGCACGGTGCCATCCTTACAGTATTGGAGATAATAGCCATTGTTTATGTTGCGGTTTTCGATTAAAAAATTCAGTACATAGGCATAGTCCTCATCGCTGAATTTTTTAAGATTTTCCACAACAATCTTTGCTTCGCGAGTCTTTGTCAGAAGATATATAGCGAGCTCTCGGTGATCTTCCTTTTTTACCTTATCAAGATTCTCCATTATTTTCCACGGACGAAAGGGCAGAAACACCTTCAGCACAACCTCTTTCGACAAGGAATATTCATCAAATTTTTCAATGTTTTGCCCAATAAGCGACATTCCGTACTCGCCTGTGCTGGCGACATTTTCCGCGATATATGCCTGATCAATGCCTTGGAATTTTTCCAAATTATTGATCAGGGTATGATGCCCCCACCTTGGCAACAATAGGGTTTCCGCATCTTCTACGGAGAATAATGTGTCGCCTTCTTTCCAGTTTTTAAGGGCGTGTTGTAGGTATGCGACATCGCGGACTTCCTCGGCTACTTCAGGCTTTGCCTCAAGATTTGCTAGTGCTTTAAAACTCTCCATAGTACTCGTAGTATACAGCAGTAGTTTACATTTTGTAAGTTCTGCTTGCACAAAAAAAGCCACATCGTGGTGCGATGCGGCTTTGCCTTGCGGCGGTGCGGGTTTTATTTGCCCCACCTGAATCCCACGAAGATGCACAGCAGTGCGAAAATGAGCGCGGGTACTCCCGGGAAAAATGTGTTCGTCGAAATGATTTCCCACAAAAGAAACCCTGCCGCAACCACAGCGACCATGAGCGAGGCGAAGAAAGCGAGGACTACAACGATTGGGGGTAGATTCAGGGGAACATCCTCGGTATCACCAAGGAACACCATAAGGAACACGCAGGTCGCCACCAGCATGACCACGAGGGAAACCGGGAGGGTAATGTGCGGAAAGTCCATTTGTTTTCTCCTAGAGAAAGAAGGGTTGGGAAGATCTAACACAGAGACTGTAGCACACTGAATTGCTATGTCAACAGCTCCTACACCGCGAGGGTTGCGGTGTAGGCGGCGATGGTTGCTTGGAGGAGGAGGGTTATGACGGCGGCGGCGATGATGCTTGGGAGCATGCGTGTGCGTGCTGCGGCACCGTAGCGGACATGCGCGTACAGTGCATGCAGCACCGTGAGCACAAAGGCGAGCGATACGAACACCACCATATTCGGCCAGCCGGCAAGAAACGCAACACCACTTATAAGAAGCACCTCTTCGTTCCCCACCGCAACAGGCTTGCGGTGTTGCAAGAACCGAAAGATACCGTACACCGCACCCGCGCCGAGAAGCGCAAGAAGGAACGGCACCCAGAAGTGCGTGTAGGCGTAAAATACATAGTAGCCGCTGCTACCATCAAGGAACGGCATTACGGGCGCATGCAGGAGAAGCCGCGGCACATCGCCCGCAAGCGGCGTCGTAACAAGCTCTCGAGTCATCTCATTTCCCTGCCACATACGATACTGCGCACTCGTGAGCATGCCTGCAAAGACAACCTGCCACGCCGCCGCAAGCATCCACCACGTCCGCACCGAGAGCACCCGGAGCGCACCGCGGCGCAATACCGACACGAAGAGGAGCGCTGCAAGCACAAGCGTCACGCTATATTCGAGCGTATGTGCAGAGCCCACAAGCATATTCGTAAGAAAATCCATCCCCCCATCATACCGAAGAACCACAAAAACAAAAGCGTATCCCCGAATTTGTTGACATTTCCCCTGCACACGGTAGTGTTGAGATGCTACGTTCCTCTTGTTCCTTACCACAAAGGAGTACCTCATGCGCTTCATCCTCAAACCTGGCGATTCTCGCTTTACGCTGGTCCAACGGGCCGTGTTCGTCTGCACCGTCTTTGTGTGCATTGTCACGCTCACCCTTCGGGCGACGCCGCTCTTGCACCAGATTTACGCAACCGACCGCTACTATATTGCGTCGGGCATCACCTTGTATTTCGCGGTTCTGCTCGTGAAAGTGCTTCGGCAGATTCTGTTCGTCACGAACGAACTGGAACTCACGAAAAAGCATCTCGCGCGCCGCATCCGAAGCACAACCCCCGGACTGCGTGTCCCTGCACCCGAAGGCTCGCTCATGCACGAAGCACACGACGCGCTCAGCCATATGCGCGGCGACCGAAGTCACGACGAAATCCTCAGCATTATCGCCGATACGCTCGACCGACGTGTGGCACACATCGCACTACACGCAAAAACGCTGGTGAACCTTGGGTTCATCGGCACGCTCGTCGGCATCATGGTCGCACTCACCGAAGCTGACCTCACGTCGCTCTTCCGCCCCGGGGCGGATGTCGGCGCCGTGCTCGACGCTGTGCTTACTGGCATGAAAATTGCCATCGGCACGTCGATTGTCGGCATCGTCGCAAAAATCTGGATCGATCACCTCGGGATTATTCTTGAGGAAGGTTCGCATCACCTCGTCAGCAGCATTGTCAAAATGGAGCTCCTCGATGAAACATCGCCGCACATCCCACTTTCGGAATGAAGATGCCGAAGCCACCGCGCTCGGCGACCTCACCATGAACCCGCTCATGATTTTCTTCTTTCTCTTTGTTATCGTGACCGCCCTCTTAGTCACGCGCGCAAAGCAGCAGGAAGAATCGAGCACTCTTCCCGACCTCGGCAGGATTCTTATCGAAATCGAGTGGCCAGCGGGCGCAACCGACATCGACTTGTGGATGCTTGAGCCCAGCTCGAAGAAGCCAACCGGGTTTTCAAACCGTGGCGGCCGCACCTGCGACCTCTTACGCGATGACCTCGGCGAGCGCAACGACCGCATGCCAGGGAATCACGAGAGTATTTTGTGTCGAACGGCACCGCCGGGTGAATACACTTTGGCAGCGTACTACTACACAAACTACGCCGATGAAGAGTATGCGCCCATTACCGTCAGCGCAAGCATTTCCGTATGGAATGATGCGCGTCGTCGCTTTGTCCGCGCGTATGCCACCAAGCTTGAGCTACAGCGTCCACGCACCTACCGCACGATTGCATCATTTACCATGCGAGAGAACGGCACGCTCGACAAGGATTCCATCCACACTATCGAACGCAACATTTTTGCGGAAGGAACGCCATGAACACCCTCGACGCACTTTTGTGGGAAAACGTCCTCACGATGCCCTTTACCGGCATTCGAGTCACCATATTCATCGTGGTGCTCGCCATCGTGCTCCTCATGTGCACGAAGATTGTCACGTCACGACTGCCGCTTTCGATACGGGTGTTCTTCCATGCTGGTGCGATTGCCTTTGTGCCGATTCTCTTCATCACGGAACATGCACTGCTTTCGCGCCCCGGCACCTTGGAGCCAGCACGCCTGCGCGACGGGTCGCTCTGCCTTACCGCACTCTCGGCAACTATTACGTACGGCAAGGGCGTCTACCTCCTCTTGGAGGAGCCCGGCGCTGAGCCACGCTATGTGCATGTGGTGTGGGAAGTCCGTTTTGCTCAAGCAATGAGCCGCGCACTTCAGGCACAAAAGGAGCGAGGCGGAACGCTTCTTGTGGGTAACGCGTCCTGCGCTGCCGAAAAGGGTGCTACCTTGCAAGAAGGGGGCGACACCGACGGCCGTGATGGCGTGGTGGTTGTGGATAACTTCCCCACGCCGTATCCCGACAAAATTGATCTTGAAGAATAATTTTTGCACCATGCAAAAAAAGCCCCCGTCACCGCAAGGTGATGGGGGTATTTTATGCACAAACGTGCACTTAGTTTAGAAAGGAACGAATCTGCTGTGGCGATACGGCGCAGGTGATAGTAAGGAAAGCGGTGTTGCGCCCATCTTTGCTTCCGAGCGCTTGCACCGTCACCACAACCCCAACGACAGCGCCAAAGCCGACATCAAACACCGCGCCTCCAGAATTCCCACTTGCCACCGGAATCGAGACACGTATGCCGCCTTTGCACACTTCGTCGCGGTCTTCCGCATTGGAAATCATCCCCATGACAGCCATGTTTGCAGTGCCGAAGGGAATGCCGTTTATGAGCACTTCCCTGCCTTCAAGCACGTCGTCGTCTTGTGCGCGACTGAGCGGCACCGCGGCAAAAACTTCGTCGTGTTGCGTTTTGAGGATTTTCAGATGCGCAATGTCCGTTTCCTGGTCATACTTCACGAGCTTTGCGCGATACACACGCGTGTGCCCAATGTTCACAATCGCGCAATACACATCGTCCGTGAGGGTTTGGTCTTTGGTGAGACATGTCCCCTCAATAACATGCGCAGCAGTGAGCATGTCTCCTTCTGGCGAAATAATAACTCCCGAACCAAACCTTGTGCCGTCGCGAAATGCGTCCGGTGTCGTCGGCTCGAGATAGAGCCGCGTTTGCGGAATATCGGGATACACGTAGACGCTCGCCGCGCGGAGCTCTTTAAGCCGAACCGCACGTTCGGCGCTGAGCTGTGCTAAGAGCGGCATCGGCGCGACAATTACTTTGTGTGAGGCGCGCAGCCGCATACTATCCGCAAGAATCCACAGCCCGCACCCTGTCATAATAACGCCAAAGATTACGGGGAAAAGCCATTTCCTGAGACCGTCCATGATGTGCTCCTTTATGGGATGAATGAACAATGACTCGTTTACCTTACTATGTCCACACGGGTTGTCAACACGGAAATTTTTGCCAACATGCTATACTCTTTCGCATGAAGCATCCTGAGACTCATACCGAAGTCCCCGCAGCAACACGCACCGGGCGCAGCTCCGCAGGCATTGGCCTTTTTGCGACGGCCCCCATCAAAAAGGGCGCACTTATTATTGAATACACGGGCGAACGCATTACCGTCGATGAGGCCGACCAGCGTGGCGGGCAGTACCTTTTCCAAGTGACAGACACGCTCACCATCGACGGGCGCGGCAGAGAAAACAAAGCCCGCTATATCAATCACTCCTGCAGAGGAAATGCCGAAGCCGAACACCTCGAAGACGGCGACCGCATTTTCATCCGCGCAAAACGCGCCATTAAAGAAGGCGAAGAAATCACCTACCACTACGGCAAAGAATTCTTCGAAACCTACATCAAACCAAAAGGCTGCCGCTGCGTGAAATGCACTGAAGTCAAAAAATAGTTAAAACGACCAGTTGTGGTCGTTTTTTGTATCAAGCGATGCAAATGTTTTTACATTCTGCTTCGTAGAGTGGAGCGAGGGATTCCATGGCTTTCACCACCTTTTTAAATTCTTTGCCTTTTTTGGTGAGGGAGTACTCGACGCGCGGCGGGAGCTCTGCGAATTCAACGCGCTCGATGAGTCCTTCGAGGGCGGCGCGGTCGAGCTTTTGCGAGAGAGTACGTGTTGAGATGCCCGCGAGCTCTTGATGTAGCTCAGAAAAACGCTTCGTACGCTCGAGGAGCGCACGAATAATAAGTATCAGCCAAAAATCCCCCGCCACCCGCGCAACTCGCGAAGTCGGACAATCAATACAAACGGCAGGCATCTTTTCTTGCATACGAAAACCATACCA
Organism: Candidatus Kaiserbacteria bacterium RIFCSPLOWO2_12_FULL_50_10; assembly: GCA_001783515.1. Lineage (GTDB taxonomy): Bacteria > Patescibacteriota > Minisyncoccia > Phycocordibacterales > UBA918 > HO2-49-34. Next base: position 14,901 of record MFMN01000027.1, read on the forward strand.
TATTACTTTTAAAAGTAAAGCACTCGTGAGACAAAAAATATCCGACGCGCGCGTCGGATATAAAGGAAACAAAGAACTTACATGATTTTTTTGATTTCACCTGTCTCGTTGTCGAGACGTTCGATTTCCACGGGGTAGCCCCAGAGGTGCTTGCAGTAGGCGAGCGTTTTTTGCAAGGACTTCCTCTCGAGTGCACTGCCCGCCTTTGACGTATAGCGCAAGAGCAGTTTTCTGTCGCCATTCATGTCAGCGCGAACGACCTGGATGTCGGGCATTCGATTGCTGTGCAGATACTGGTCCGCGAGTTTTTCACGAATCCCGTCATACCCAGCATCGTTTGCAATATAGTCCACAGCATAGAAATCGTCGCTCCTTCCTGAAGTTACTGCGAACATACGCCACTTCCGCATCAGGCTCGGCGAGAGATACTGCCGGATAAAACTTTCGTCGCGATAATTTCTCATCGCCTCCGGAAGCATTTCCTGCCAGTTCTTCCCTGCAAGCCACGGCGCCCACGTTCGGTCTTCATCCGTTGGCGACTCGCACACCCGCTTGATATCCATGAACATCTCGAAGCCGAGCGCATAGGGATTAATCCCCCGGTAACGCTTGTCCTTGTGGTCGAGTTGAAAGACAACAGACGTGTGCGATGCAAGAAACTCCATCATGAAACCCGCGCCGAGCAGCCCCTCCCTGTGGAGATGGTAAAGGATATGGTAGTGCCAAAAACACGCCCACCCCTCGTTCATCACCTGCGTTTGCATCTGCGGGTAGAAATAACGTCCGATCATTCGCACAATACGGATAATTTCCCGCTCCAATTTTTGAAGTTTCGGCGCATTTTTTTCGATGAAGTACAGCAGATTTTCTTCCGGTTCGGCAAGGTAGCCGTCTCGGCTTTTTCGAGCAAGCGCTTCATTGCGCGCCCGCTCTTCTGCTTCGTCGTGGCTGCCCCAGAGGGGACTAAAATGCTCTTCCCGGTCTCTGATTTTTGCTCGCAGACGTTCCATCTCCTGCGCTTCCGTGAGGCTCCGCTTGCGCTTGTAGCGGTCGACGGAAAAATGCTGCAGGCTGTGTGCTGCATCGAGAATTCGCTCGACGCGCCCATACCCATACCGCTCTTCACACATCTCCACATATTCCTTCGCGTAGCGCAGATACTCAATAATGCTGTCTGCGTGGGTGTACTCCTTAAAAAGGTAGTTGCCCTTAAAGAACGAGTTGTGCCCATAGCAGGCATGCGCCATCACGAGCGCCTGCATCATCAGGTTGTTGTCCTCCATTAAATATGCAATGCAGGGGTTTGCGTTCACCACCACCTCATACGCGAGACCCATGTGTCCTTTTTGATAGGCAGCATGGTCGCGCAGATAGCTTTTCCCGAACGACCAATGTCGGTAGTTGATAGGCATCGCGCCGCTTGAGGCGCAGGCCTCAAGCATTTGCGCTGCGTCAACCACCTCGATTTGATTCGGGTAGGTATCAAGTCCGTAGTACGCAGCCACGCGCGCTATTTCTTGATGGTAGGCTTCCAGGTCTTGAAATGACCAGTCACCGTCTTTGGGGTACGGCAATTGACGCGGCATGTTACGCCTCCTTCTTGTCAAAAATGGTACGAAACACTGGGTAGATCTCACTGGCTTTTTGCACACGCTGCATGGCGAACTTTCGCTCATCATCCATTGCGTACACCGTCTCATACGCCTTCCACAAATCTTGCGGGCTTTCCGCAATCTCTATGTAGGCGTAGTGCTGCAGTTTTTGCAACACACTCCCGAGAAGCATGTCCTTGCACCGCTCCGAGTCAGCGGGAAAATTATCCCCGTCTGACGCTTGCGCGGCATAACAATTCCACTCACCACTCGCGTACCGCTCGTCGTGAATCTTCTCGAGAAGCTCAAGCGCTGTCGACACCACGGTACCACCGGTTGCGGTGGCGTGAAAGAATGTTTCTTCATCAACTTCCTGCGCCACCGTATGGTGACGAATAAAGACAACGTCGACACATCCTTTTCCGTAGTTTCGTCGCAAGAAAAGGTACAGCAGAATGAAAAATCTTTTTGCAATACTCTTCCGCTCTTCGTCCATCGAACCCGAAACGTCCATAATGCAAAACATAACCGCTTTTGCAATTGGCACCGGCTCAAAGAGCGGCACGCGGTTTACCACATCCATATCCATGAAGGCAGGGGCATGTTTTGCATACAGTTTTTCGAGACGTTCACGCAGATCACGGAGCACATCGTCGTCAGCATCAATCCCGTGTTTGGCGAGATATTCAGCGATTTCTTCTTCAAGTTCCAAAATCTCACGACCACGACGCGTTTCACCGCTGGCAATGCGACGCTTTTTTGCATCCATGTAGGTACGCGGGATACTCATAAGAGCGCGCGTTCCTGTTTTCGCATGAATGACTCGTGCTCGCCGGTACTCTTCCGAATCCATCAGCATTTTGCGCCACATGCGCGGCAACTCCAGTTCGTCAAAGAGATAGTTTTGGAACTCATCTTTGCTAACGCGGAAGACAAATTCGTCTTCGCCTTCATCACTGTCGCTTGCGGTAGAGCCCCCTTGTCCGCCACTGCGTCTGTTATGCGGAATGGTGTCGCCAGGGAGATATTCGTCATTCCCGGGGACAACCGCCCCTTTGTCGCCGATGTCAGCGTCGTCCACAAAGGTGAACTCGTCCGTCTCAGGACGAATGACCACATCGGCCTCAGCGTCGACGTCGGCGATAGTGCGGTCTTTGAGCAATTCGTCCATCTTTCGTCGAACAGCTTCTCCGTTACGGCTTTTATACCGTTCGGCGTTGCCGTGTTGCTTGTTCGTTTTACCGACGCGTCGGTCAACGAATATTGAGGAAATTTTTTGCGCACCCATGTCGCTCTCCTAAGGTTCGGTAGAAAAAGAGGGGGAAGCCGAAGCTTCCCCCCTTCGCAGTGCGAAACAGAGCCTGTCGCCTAAGCGACTTACGAGCTCACACGATTACGATGCCACCACTCACACACGAGGCGCACCTGCTTGCCGGTGTAGCCGCGTGCGACCATCCGGGAAACAAAGTCTTGATGCTTTTTGGTTTCTTCTTGCGACGCCTTCTGATCAAACGAGATCACCGGCAAGATGTCCTTCACTTCCGAGAACATGTTCTTGGTGATAACATCACCAAGCTTCTTGTAGTCATCGAAGGCGGGGTTGCCATCCGTCTTGTGCTCGCTTCTCCAGCGTAAGACAAAGTGCACCACCTCATGGCGGAAATCCTTCGGATTCGCAATGCCGGCAGGCTTCTCGTATTTGCTCAGCTCGATGTCGAGCCGGTCTTTGTCGAGGAGCTGCCCTGTATCGCGATCACGGAATTCGCCACCCTGGATCCACATGTCGGCATACATGATGTACCGGTCGAACTTGTTTTGTCCATAGTCCCGATACGATTCGATGTAGGCGGCTTGTATCTCCTTGCCAATGTATTCCACATACTCCTTTTTGAGATATTCGTTGAGGAACGAGAGGTACTTGTTGCCCGTATCATTCAAATTGCCCGAATCAGCCACGCCGTACTCTTGGTGAATGTGTTTCTCCAAAAGCGTGATGAGGTGTATCGGATTTGCTTCAACATCGCCGCTGTTGTCGAAGTTGTACAGCCTCGACAACAGTTTGTAGGCAGACCGCGTTGAGAACCCCGACATGCCCTCTTCCGTGCCCGATGCTTCTTTGTACTCATTGTGACTCTTCGCCTTCGGATCTTCATCCTTAAGCGAAATGCCGTCGTACACCTTCAGCTTCGAATACAGACTCGAGTTTTCTGGGGGAACCAAGCGACTGAGCGTTGCAAACTTCGCCAAAAGCTCAATGGTTTTCGGCGCGCATGGCGCTTCTTTGAGCTCGCTGTTGCGAAGCAGTTTCTCGTAGATGCGCATTTCCTCGCTAAAACGCACACAGTACGGCACCTTGACCATGTACACACGGTCAATGAATGCCTCGTTGTCTTTGTTTTTCTTGAATTTCGACCATTCGGCTTCGTTCGAGTGCGCAAGGACAATGCCCTTGAATGGAATCGCGCCGAGACCTTCGGTCCCCTTGTAGTTCCCTTCTTGGGTTGCGGTCAGGAGCGGGTGCAGCACCTTGATGGGCGCCTTGAACATTTCCACGAACTCGAGCAAGCCTTGGTTGGCCCGGCAAAGTGCGCCGGAATAGCTGTAGGCGTCGGTGTCGTCCTGTGGGAATTCCTCAAGCTTGCGCAAGTCGGTCTTTCCCACAAGGCTGCTGATATCCTGGTTATTTTCATCGCCAGGTTCCGTTTTGCAGACACAAATCTGCTTCAGCTGCGAAGGCTTCATCCGCACCACCTTGAACTTCGAGATGTCGCCGCCGAATTCGAATGCGCGCTTCAGCACCCACGGCGATGGAATCGTCCCGAGGTACCGCTCAGAGATACCGAACGAACCGAGGAACTTTTCATCAGCGGTCCCTTTTCCAAAGAGGCACAGCGGCGAATCGAACACCGGAGAAATCTCCAGCTCCACGCCGCCCTTGCGGGCATGTTCGACCGCAAGGGTGTAGATCGGGTACTCTTCAGCAAGCACCTTCAGCTTTTCGGCCAGAGACGACTTGCCGCCACCAACAGGGCCCAGCAGGTACAGGATTTGCTTTGCTTCTTCGAGCCCCTGCGCCGCATACTTGAAATACGAGACAATCTGCATGATCGTCTCTTCCATGCCATAAAATTCGGAGAAGGCAGGATACCGATGAATGATCTGGTTGTGAAAAATCCGCGACAAGCGCGAATCCGACAACGTGTCGATCACCTCCGGCTTACCAATGGCTGCAAGCATCCGCTCCGCGCTCGTTGCGAACGCGAGTGGCTGCTCCTTGCAGATATCGAGGTAGTCCATCGCTCCCATCGGCACATTTTGCGCAGAAAAGAGAGAAAGACCCCGACCGGCGAGAACATTTTCTGTGCTCATAGGAAACTCCTTGTTGAGGGAAGATAATCACTGCAGGATGCAGTGACGCGTAGCGTCCTGTAAAAGAACAACAAGAACGGCTTTTGCAAAAGTAACACAGTCATGGTGGACAGCAAGTTGACAATGTGTCTCCTGCATTCTCAAATATAAAGGACATATATCGGACACTATTTTCTTTTTTGCGCGATACGGTGTCCGTTAGACTTTATGGGGCGTTTTGCTACAATGCGAGTATGAAAATCTATTCGTGGAACGTGAACGGTATTCGTTCGGTCTTGAGCAAGGGTGCGTTACAGAGCTTCCTCATGGAACACAAACCTGACGTGCTCTGCCTCCAAGAAACGAAAGCGGAAAAAGCACAGGTTCCCGTCGATTTCCCCGACTATTATGAGTACTGGTATTCTGCCGACAAAAAAGGGTATTCCGGCACGGCGATTTTTACCAAAGAACAAGCTCGTAGTGTTACCTATGGTATCCCCGAGGAATTTGTGAAACTTCCGCTCGAAGATACCTACGGCAATCTGAATCGTGAAGGACGAGTTATTGCGGTGGAACTTCAAAACTTCTATGTCGTCAGCGTGTACACACCGAATAGTAAGGGCGACCTTTCGCGCTTAGCAATCCGCTCGGTATGGGATGATGCGTTTCGCGCCTACATGAAACACCTCGACAGCAGCAAGTCCGTTATCTTCTGCGGCGACCTCAACGTCGCCCATCAAGAAGACGACCTTGCGCAGCCAAAACAAAACGTCGGGAAACACGGCTTTACGAATGAGGAACGAGCAGGCATCACCGCACACCTTACTGCCGGCTTCACGGACACGTTCCGCATGTTCACACAAGGTAACGGACACTACTCATGGTGGTCAAACTTCGGCAAATCCCGCGAACGCAATGTCGGCTGGAGGATCGACTACGTACTTGTTTCAAATCGAATCGCGAACAGTGTGAAAAGTGCTGCCATTCACCCAACCGTATTCGGAAGCGACCACTGCCCCGTGAGTATCGAGATGCTGTAGTCTGTGGATAACTATGTGGATAGTGTGAACATAAAGGACATGCATGAGCGTGTCCTTTATGTTTTCATCTTTATTCTTCAACACATTTCCGCACTTCCACCGTTTGAATAGTTATCCACAGCAATGTCCTTGACGTATTTCTCTAACGGACATATTATGTACGTAGGCCATCAAGCAGTGATGGCGGGTCACACAGCGAGAAGCTGCTGATCTACACATTGTTCCTTCAACATATCAGTTGCCTCAAACAACTCGTTCTTCTCCCAGAGAACATCGCATCCCCGCAGATAAGTAATCCATCACTCCGTGTGATGCTCACCCTGCGCTTATGATGCACACGGATAGCGCCGTGCACATGTCCTCTGAAGACATTTGATAATCTTCATCGCATTCACGTCATGCGATCGGTCGCCTTGATCAGCTACCGCTCGCAGCGTCTTGGGCTACAGCCCGCATTCATGCACCTGTCGATACAATCGAATGTGTCGTACCAATCTCCCTCGGTACGCGCCTACAACTACATATCAGTACATCTTTGTTCTTTAGGTTCCTTGGTACCTCTAAACCACATAATGAAAGCCGGATCACTGATCTGGTTTTTTTGTGCCTTCTTTATAGCTGGTTCGAGCGACGCGGATTTAACTGTTTAGTAATCTAATGCACCACATTTTACTTTTGTCATCCTGGAAGGATCCAGGCGCCAGACAAACACCGCTCATTCGAGCGGTGTTTCTAAACTACCCAACTTTATGTTTCCTGCGAATATCTTTCTTCTCCTGTGCTTCGAGTTCGTTGCGTTTTTCTTTGCCTGCTTCTGCGAATTTCGCGAGTTCCTCAACATCAAGCGTCATATACATCTCCGCGCGAGGCTCCAAATAGTCTTCGGTGTTCTTTGCTGGATCATCAAGCACTTCCTCTAGGAGCGCAAGGAGTGTATGTCCAAGCTTTGGCCCTGGCTTCTCGCCCGTAATCGCCATAATGCGCGAGCCATCAATCTTCAGCATCTTCACGGAAATAGGGTCGCGGAGCGCTTCGTCTACCATTGCCTTGTAGGTACGGAAGCGGAACGGCTGCTCTTTTGGTCTACCTGTGCCCACACGGTCGCAGATGCGTAGCGAGAGGAGGTCGTGAATATGTTCCTCGCCCACGTTTCGAATCGTGCGGCGCACCGCCGAGAGCGTAATCTGGTCGGGATCTGAGAAGAACATGTGCCAACGGACGAGCTTCACCGCAACATCACGAAAATCCTTTGGATACTTCATGCGATCAAGGATAACCTTCGCCATCTTTGCGCCAACAACTTCATGCGAATAAAACGTCCAATCTTTCTTTTCTTCGGAAAATCTGCGTGTTGCAGGCTTTCCAACGTCATGCAAAAGCGCCGCCATACGCAAAATAAGTGGCCAACCCTTGTCTGCAGCATGCTGCATCGAGCGCAAAAGGTGCTCGTAGACGTCGAATGCATGCGCTTGATTCTGCTCAATCTTAATAGAATCAAGGAGTTCCGGCATGACATACGGCAAGAGCCCCAGCTTTTCGAGGAAAATTATGCCCTGCATCGGGTTCCCCGACATGAGCATCTTCGTGAACTCATCGCGAATGCGCTCCCATGAAATACGCTTGAGGTTCTCAGCGTTGGCAAAAATAGCCGTCATGGTGTCCGCATCAATCACAAAATCAAGCTCTGCTGCAAAGCGCACCGCACGCATCATGCGCAGCGCATCTTCTGCAAAACGCTCCTGCGCAACCCCAACCGCAACAAGTCGTTTCGCGTTCAAATCATCAAGTCCGCCAAAAGGGTCAATGATTACAAGGCTTTCGGGGTCGAGCGCAATAGCGTTTACGGTAAAATCGCGGCGTGCCAAGTCTTCCTGGAGCGACACGCCAAACCGCACCTCATCCGGCCGACGTGCATCAGAATACCCTGACTCTGCGCGGTATGGCGTCACTTCTACTACTTTTAGCTTCTCATCCTCGCTCTCGGTCACCACACCAACCGTCCCGTAGTCATTATTACAGTACGAGTTCTCAAAAAGCACCACAATTTGGTCGGGGTGCGCATTTGTGGTTAAGTCCCAATCCTTCGGCGCGCGTGAAAGCATAAGGTCGCGCGTACAACCACCCACCAAATACGCATCAAAACCAGCCTCTCGCAAGACCTTTGCTACATTCCGCACGGGCGCAGGAATATCTTCACGCATAACCTGTATCATGCAAAGACTGTACCATATTCGCCCAAAAAGTATACAAAAATGCCCCGCTGGTACGGGGCAGAACAAAGGGTCAGAGCCCCTGTTCAATAATCGCGCGCCACGAGGGGACACGCACAGCCTGCTCATGCGACTCTTTATTCCAGGGCTTGCCCATAAGAATGAGCGACGTTTGCGGATTCTTCGCCGCAACAGCCTGAATGTTGTGAATTGCGTCGTCGATAAATACCGAAGCATACACCTTCCGGCACACATCGCCTTTCGGTACCGACACATAGGTGTCTCGGATAAAGTGCATGAGACCGTGTCGCTGCAGCAGGCTCAGCATGGGCGGCGCGCCGATCTTTGGCCTTGCGGTCGCAATGTCAACGGCACCGTATTTTTCCTTCAAATACTTGAGCCCTTCCGCAACACCTTCCATCGCAAGCACCCCATCATGCTCACTTGAGTGAAAAAATGCATTAATCATGTCATGCATCGCAGGCAGCGCTTGTCCAAAAAGACGCCAAAGCTCATAGGTATACATCTTCTCGTATTGCACATTGGTACCAAACCGACGATTTGCAAAAGGAATCACAGACCCCATGCAATCGACAATGACGTCATCGAAATCGACAACAGCAGGACGAATTGCTCTCATGGAAAACCCTTTCTTGGTGAACGAACTGAGAGAGGTATAGCATGGTTTTGTTTGGATTTCTAGGGGAGACGGAGGGATTCGGTCGTGTAATATCTCTTACTTATTGTTTACGCTTCGGGATTCGGCCACAGTTGCTAAGTATTTTATGTTCGCTATCGCTCCAAAAATACCAAGCACTGCCAGCCCCGGCGCGGCGACAAGTATTTTTGCTGTGTTTCGCTTCGCTACACATCAGCATAAATCTCGTATACCGCCTTGCGCCATTCGAATCCCCCCGTCTCTCGTATGTGCAACAAAAAATCTGCTTTCGCAGATTTTTTGGCACATGCGGTGATGTATTAGCCTTTGCGCGAACCCACTTCGCACGCGCGGAGCGCGTGGTGACTTGAAACTGCCTCGTACGCTCCGATTGCGTGGAAAAACGAACCAATGCGCCTCGGACACGCTCGCGGACTCGCGTGTGCAAAAACCAAAAAATTTCCTTGCATTTTTCTCGCGTCTCCTCCCCCCACCCCTCCGCCGCGAAGCGGAAAAAGAAATGGAAAGGAAATTTTTGGTTTTGCTTCGCCGTTTCAGTCTCCGAAAAGAGCACTATTAGTTTATCACTTTTGGTTGCTCTTTTCTCCGCCCTCACGGCGACCGAGGCGCCCCCATATCCGCGTTTGGTGGTAGCTCTAACCTCCGCGAACCACACACAACCGCCTTCGCATAGCCCGTTCGCATTCGCTCGCGCCGGCTGCTTCGGCGTTGTGCGTGTTCGCTCTACGGCTTCGTTTGAGCTTGTGGTAACTCTAAAAAGAGGATTGTGCTAAGGCACAAACAAGTTTGTATGTGCTTGCCCACCCACCCAGTGTGCGCACGAAACCCCGCCGTTTTAGGAGATATTATAAAACAGCGGAGAGGGCTCCCTAAATGCAATTTTTCTCCTTTTGCCATCATTTCTAACAACACTTGCGAAAGCCCTTGAAGTTTCGGTTGATGATCTTTTAAAGAAAAATTATAGCCATCGGCGAACAGATGCTTTGTACTTCAGATACACGTCTCCAAATTTTCTCTCAAGATATGCTTCCTCAAAACGGATAACGGCGAAGTAGATTATTGTGCACGAGAGTGGAATGAGTAAGAGTATCCATACATTCATAAATCCTATGCCAATAGCTGCTTGCATCATCGTCATGCCGAGATACATAGGATTACGGGTATAGCGATATACGCCATCAGTGATAATTTCCGGTGTAGGTTGCCAAGGGTCAGGTTCTTGTCCAGTTTTTCTGAACAATTTAAACGCCGCGACTGCAAGCATGATTGTTGGCAGAGTAAGAAGCAAAGCCAAAATCACCGCCGGTATTCGCGGAAAATCAATGGTAATTGGAAACATAAATTGCAATCCAAAGCCCGCAACCACCATTCCAAGATATAGCAATGGAGGTGACACCCGCACTGCTGCATTGTCTTTTTTTAGCATATGTATAGTGTTAAATGAAGCTACTTGCCCATACCGCGATACGTTCCGCGATCGCCTCGGGGGCTTCGGTTTGCAGGAAGTGACCGACGTTGGGGACAACCTCCCTCGTACGCTGCGCAGCGAATCGATGTCGATCGTCGACCTCCGCAGGAAGGATGCAACCGTCGTTGGCACCGTGAAGCTGCAACATGGGCACCGTAATCGGCCGAGACATGCGAAACGCTGCCCAAAGCATGCCGGGTCGCATCATCGCCCTGTAGTACTTCAGAGGCGCAGGCATGCTCGCCCGCAGATGCTCGTGTAGTTCCGCCTTGAGAGCAGGATCAAGAGAGAAGTCGGGCGACCACTTACGCCAGAGGCGGTCGATGAAGGCGAGATCGCGGGCGGTGGCGATCAAGCCGCTTCCCGGCAGTTGAAAGAGCCCCATGTACGCGCTCCGGAGTAGCTGAGCGGGGTGCGTCAACCGGCTCATGAACGTGAGTGGGTGAGGGATTGCGAGCGCGACCGCGCGTTTTATCTGCTCCGGCGAGGTGACGCAAGCATCATAGGTGAGCAAGGCACCCCAGTCATGGCCAATCAACTCCACGGGTTGCCCCGGAGACCAGCGGTCAATTAGCGCAAGTACGTCACTGGTGAGGGATGCGAAGTCGAACGGCCCCGTAGTTGGGGATGGCGCGTAACCACGAAGCCAGGGTGCGAGGACGCGACGTCCACGGCGGCCGAGCTCGGCAAGGAAGGGCTTCATGGTCGGCGGATGATCCGGAAAGCCGTGCAGGACGATGGTCGGTTGACCATCGGGATCACCGCCTTGCAACGCGTGAAAGGTGCCGTGTGGCAGGTCGAAAGTGACGTGTTTGAACTCCATAACTGCAGTGGCGTTGTCTTTTTTTAGCATGTGTATTGTTTATGTATTGAGCTTGTGTCTGTTTTGAGCGGGATTAACTAAGCGATAGGTTAATGCCGGGAATAGACGGTGGAGTACGTACACGAATCGTGTATCACCAACGTGTATTGTGGATTGATCTTTTCTGATTCCAACAATCAATGCGTTTACTAATTTTTCTGGAGTGATGCCTTTTCTATCTAGATTTGCCGACATGTTTGTGTCTACGACGGGTGGTGCAAGCTCAAATACTTTTACGTTACTGCCCAGGATTTCTAGATGATCTCGCAACGCGGTTGTATAAAAGCGTAGAGCCGCCTTGCTTGCAGAGTAGGTTGGCGCAAGATTGAGTGGCACATAACTGACCGTTGATGTTGTGTTAATAATAGCCGCTTCTTTTCTAGCTTTAAGCATTTCAATGAACGTATTATTCAAATTAACTATTCCAAGATAATTGACGTCCATCTCATTCTTTGCCAATTCAAAATGTTTAGCATTAGCTAAACCAAGGTTTGATGGTCCGCTCATTATCCCTGCATTGTTGTAGAGAATATCAATTCCGCCAAGTGTTTTTACCTGATCGAAAAGTGACCTTGCATCATCGGCATTGGCTACATCGCTTTTTATCGTAACCAATGCAGGGTATAGCTTTTTTACCTCATCCAATTTTTCTTGGTTCCTGCCAGTGACTATTACCTTTGCCCCATTGGATAAAAATTGTCTTGCCGCTTCAAGTCCGATGCCAGTCGTTCCGCCAGTGATCAATATTGTTTTTCCTTTTATTTCCATAGATTATTTAACTTTTATGATAACTTTACACTTAGATCTACCAGCCTCCACGTATTCCAACGCTTCGTTGGTTTGATCAATCTGAAGTTCGCCGCGCTCGACTGCAGGCACTGCAACATGAGCGAGTTGCGATTTCTCCTTTTACCTTACTTACTTGAAATACTTTCATACATTTTTTGACATTGGATAAATTGCAACAAGCGCATCCCCGACACGGTAAAGGAGATACGTGTGTTCTCAAACCAGCATCGACTGCTGGGCGAAGATACCCGCCGCCGCGCCCTGTGATGATGCCACAGTGACCGAGGGTATGAAAGGGTTGGTGAGATCGCCCGCAGCATAAATGCCAGGCACACTGGTTTCACGGCGATCGTCGACATTGAGCACGATGCCGAGAGGCGTAGCGACCGTGGCAAGGCCAAGTGATTCATGCAGACTGGCGGATGGCTTGTTGCGCGGATGCGCGAACAGGATGTCGACCGCGACATTGCGGCCGGCATCGAGTTTGACCGTGGCGTTATGGCCCCCCCGATGGGCAATCTCGATGATCCGGCCATCGACGACAGGTATTTTGCGGCGCGCCAAATCGGCTCGGATATCGGGCGGAATGCCGTGACCAGCGGCGAATACTGTCAATCTATCAGTCCAGTCGTGGAACAGCCTGACCTGATTGTGCGACTGCGGGCCGGACCAGATTAGGCCCCAATGCTGGCCGGCGAATTCAAATCCGTCACAATAGGGGCAGGGTACAATAGCCTTACCCCAGCCTTCGGCAAAGCCCGGAACATCCGGCATCTGATCAACGACGCCATAGCTCAGGATCACGCGGCGCGCCCTAAGGCTTTCGCCATCGGCAGTAAGAATGGAGAAATCGTCGATGTCGCCGGAGATGTTGTCGGCCCGAGCATTGACCAGCTTGATAGTGGGATAGCGTGCTAGCTGCCGCCGTGCCTCGGCCAGGATGTCCAGCGGTGGCTTGTGATCGTGGCCGAGCAGCCCATGCGAGTGACCAGCGAAGCGGTTGCGCGGCAGGCCAGTATCGAGAACGGTGACCTTGCGGCGGGCACGGCCGAGCTGCAGGGCGGCGGCAAGGCCAGCGAAGCTACCTCCGATGATGATGACGTCAGTAATCAATGTTGTTTTTCCTTTTATTTCCATAACCTAATTCATAAGAGAAATTGTAGTGCCCTCTTAGCAAACTCCGCATGGTATTGGAAGATGCCACCGTGTCCAGCATCTTTGTAGATGACTAACTCAGCGCCTTTGATACGGTTCGCTAGATCAATAGTATTTTGGCTTGGAACCATAACGTCATGGTCACCATTTGCCACCAGAACTGGAATGGTAATTACTCCTAGGTTTTGCGGCGATTGATTACCCCACGCATGAATAGCTTTTAATTGGCGCAAAAAAGCCCTCGGTGTTGGCCCTTTGTCTCGGTTTGTTTTTCGCTCCTTTAGGCGTGCCAAGAATTCTCTTGCGGCACGTCGGCTATTTTGTGAAGAGGTAAAGAATAAATAAAACTTTGGATCACGGAATGTGAGCAGTCCTTTTATAATAAGCGGCCATGATACGGCTCCGACTTGGCTTATACCTCTACCACCAGCTGGTCCCGTACCAGTCAAAATGAGTTTTCGAACAAGCTCCGGAGCTTTGAGTATCACGTCCTGCGCGACCATGCCTCCAAGCGAGAAACCGAACAGGTCAACTTTACTCAAACCAAGTGCTCGAATCACAGCAATTGTATCGTCTGCCATTTCACTGACCGAAAGAGGCGCACTTCCACTTGAAGAACCTATGCCACGAAAATCTATCGCAATGACTCGGTGCGACTGCGCAAGGGCGTCTACACTATACGGATCAAAATTATCCAATACCGCCCCCCAGTGGTTAAGAAGGATAATCGGTACTCCTGCTTGCGGACCAAGGTCACGATAGGCAAAGCGAGCTCCACCAGCATTTATAAATTTTGTTTTAGTGTCTTTATACATGACACAATGCTAGCATACTCACTTGCATAACGCAAGCTTGTTTGGTACTGTAACGACATGAAACGTATGGATATCAAATCTCATTGCCCGATTAACTTCACCCTTGAAGTGGTCGGTGACCCTTGGAGCCTCCTTATTTTGCGCGACATTGCTTTTTTTGAGAAAAACACGTTCAAAGATTTTCTTGAATCGTCAGAACGGATTACAACAAACATACTGACAAATCGTCTCTTCATGCTTGAGAAAAATGGAATTCTCACAAAAGAGCCTCACCCCACTGATCTCCGAAGTTCCCTATATACACTCACGAAAAAAGGACACGGGCTTATTCCCCTATTGATAGCTATGGTGAAATGGGGCACAAAACATGACCCGCACAGCACAGGTCATGCATATAAAAATTCTTTCCAAGAATTCAAGAAGAACCAAGCGTGTTAATTTTTAAAGTAGGGGTGTAGCCATCTTGTAGAGACAAGGCACTACTTCAACAATTCATCAACTGAAACACCGAGAGCTTTTGCTATCCGTTCAATCGTTGAGAGTGTTGGATTTTGTTTACCAGATTCGATAGTGCTGATATATGCGCGGTCAACGCCAAGCTCTCGGCATATATCGCCTTGCGACATATGCTTACGTGCTCTGATTTTCTTCATGTTTGCCGCAAGTTTCTTTGCTGATTCGGACATAAATGTACGTGAAGTATAGCCAATATTGTATCTTGACTCAATGGTGTGATAAAATACAATATAGCTATGACTACGGCGAAGCAAAACCAAAAATTTCCTTTCCATTTCTTTTTCCGCTTCGCGGCGGAGGGGTGGGGGGAGGAGACGCGA
>MFMN01000028.1 GCA_001783515.1 Candidatus Kaiserbacteria bacterium RIFCSPLOWO2_12_FULL_50_10
CGCATTCCCTGCTGTCGCTTGGCGGGCGTGCGTTGTAGGAATCTTGCGTTCTGCCTGCGTCATAACGACAATTGCATAGATTGCCATTGCAGCGATAAGGGCAAAGCCGATGTAGAGCGGAATCTGCGCTTTGGTTGCGGTTGCGAAGACCTGCGTGAATGTCTGCGGGAGTGAGGCAACGATACCTGAGAAAATGATAATTGAGATACCGTTTCCGATACCAAACTCTGTGACGAGCTCACCAATCCACAAGAGGAGCATTGCGCCCGCAACAACAATAACGAGGTTCATCACGAACTGCTGCGGCGTGCTAATAAGGAGCACACCCTGCGACTTCAAGAGTGTCAGGAAGCCGAAGCCCTGGAGCGTTGCAAGCGGCAGCGCGATGAGGCGTGAGTATTGCGTAAACTTTGCACGGCCGGCTTCGCCTTCTTCGCTGTGCATTTCTTTGAGCTTTGGCGAAATCACCGTCATGAGCTGCATGATGATTGATGCGGTGATGTACGGGCCAACGCCGAGCATCATAATAGAAAGTGTGGTAAGTCCGCCGCCCGAGAACACGTTGAAGAGTCCGAAGAATTGGTTGGTTGCAAAAAACTCTGCGACGGCTGCGTGGTTCGCGCCTGGAATAGGTATCTGCGCGAAGATACGGAACAGTGCAATAGCACCGAGGACAAAAAAGATACGGTTGCGAAGTGCCTTGTCGTGAACAATGACCTTCAGTTTCTCAATGAATGTATGCATATGCACGCAAGAATACTGGAAAGAAGGGGAAACGTCAATGGAATAGGTGGTGTTGACACATCACATATCCGTTGCTTTTTTAGAGACACGTGCTAGGCTAAATTTGTTCGTTCATTTTTCTTTGACACATATTTCAGGAGGCACTCATGAACCAAACCCCGGCGCGTAGCCGAACATTCATCTACACCAGAAACAGCCTGCTGTGTATCGGACTCGTTCTGATACTGCACGTTGCCTTCCCCGCGACAACCGCGCTCTTGTACCGCACCACTGCGGCCGGCATCGCACAGGTGCTCTATTCGTTTGACATACGGACAGGGCTCCTTTCGCGCTCGCTCGGACTCACGGCAGTCGATACGCACGCACTGCGCACGCGCGCCTTGCCTGTGCCGTCTCGCATCTACGATGCCGAGGGTAATCAGCTCGGCTGCTTTGCAACCGAGTATCGCGTCGCGACGCCGTTCACCAAGGAGTTTGCACAGTCGCCGATTGTGCACGCAGTGCTCGCTTCGGAAGACACGGGCTTCTACCAACATGGCGGCGTCGACTCGTACGCGATTATGCGTGCAATGGTCAGCAACACCGTTGGCGGACGCATAGAATCCGGCGCGTCTACCATCACCATGCAGCTTGCGAAAAACTTCTACCTCACACCCGAGAAAAGCTATCTGCGCAAAGCACGTGAGATGATGCTTGCCATTCACATTGAGCACACGCTGACCAAGGAGGAAATTCTTGCACTGTATCTCAAGTTTGTGTACCTCGGCGGCCCGTACGGTGTCGAGGCGGCGGCGCAAAGCCATTTTGGCAAACACGCCATCGACCTGCGTCCTGCAGAAGCAGCCTTTATTGCCGGGATTATTAACTACCCGAACATCTTCCAGCTGCACGGCGCAGAAGGCATGGCGCGCGCACTCCTTCGCAAAGACAGAGTGCTCGCGCGCATGCATGCGCACGGCATGCTTTCGGACGAAGCATACGAAGAGGCACTACACGAAGTGCTGACACCTGCACGCTTCAAACGAGCGTGTAAGGATCATGAGCCCTTCGTGCGGCTTGAGGTCAATCGCCAGCTTGGTGTGCAGGGCAAAATTCGTCTTGCGGAAGCAGGACTCGCAATTCGCACCACGCTGCGAGAGCCGCATCAGCGCGCGCTTACGGAAGCGTGTGAGAAAGCCCTTGCAAGCTACCTTACGCGTCACCCCGAGCGTGCAAAGACGGTGCGCTGCGCAGCGATGTCGATCGAAAGCAAGAGCGGCAATGTCGTCGCGCTCGTCCCCGGGCAAGACGCGAAGCGTGACCAGTGGAGCGGCGTGACACAATCGCACCGTCAAGCAGGTTCGTCGTTTAAGCCGATTTTGTACGCGGCATTTCTTGAGAAGCGGCTTGCAGGCATTCTCAAAGCGCGCGAACGTTTTTGTGAAGAGGTCGACAACCGTGACGCCTGTGTCGCCCAGTACGATGTACCCATTGACGTCCTCGACGGCTGCACAGCGCTCGATGCGCCGATTGCGGTGCCGAAAATCGTCGGATGGAAAAACCGTATCGTGCGCAGGCACACCGTGAAGAACTATCCCTACGAGGCTCGCCCGCGCTATCGCGGCGAAATCTCTTGCGCCCTCGCGCTCGCTGAGTCAAGGAACGCAGCAGCGATGTGGGTACTTGGTGCGCTTTCAGACGAAGAAGTCGAGCTTGCGCATTGGGAGGAGAGCGAGGCATCGCTCGTTGCGATGGCGCTGCGCCTTGGCATCACGAGCGAGCTACGCCATTACAACACCACCGGAAAGACCGCGGAAGACCGTGCGCAGCGTTTGCCGAACTACACCCTCGCGATTGGTTCGGCAGAGGTGACGCTCTGGGAAATGGCACAGGCCACCCTTCCCCTTGTGAACGGTGGCATCGCGCCGCAGGTTTCGCTCATCGCATCGCTTGAAGATGAGCGAGGCAACACGTTCGCATTCGAACGCGGGGCGCCGAAACGTGTCCTTGCGCCAGAAGTGGCGTGGGGCATGCAGCGCCTTCTCGCCGGCGTTGTCGATGACCCGCTTGGTACCGCCTATTCTCTCCGCAGGAAGGACAACTTCCCCACGGGTGCGCTGTGCGGCAAAACCGGCACGGCAACGAACGCCGACGCGTCATCGACCGACAACTGGTTTATCGGCTGTACCGCAGACTACCTCGTTGTCGTGCGCGTGAACGACAGCTCAAAACTCTCGCTCGGTAAAAAGGAAACAGGCGGGCGCAATGCCCTGCCCGTCTTTGTACACTATGCAAAGACCCTTCATCTCGTTGACCCGAAGAGCACCTTCGCACCACCCGTCATTCCCCGCCGTGAGGCCCCGGAATCAACGCGTATCGTTCTGAAATAGTCATTGCTGCACCTTCTCGGACCGCCTACTTTGGGCGGTTCTTTTTTATGCGATTTTTCATGAGCTTTGCGTTTCTTTCTGCATCTGCTATATATAGTGCAATGACCACGCTCGTAATTGTAGAGTCTCCCGCAAAAGCGAAGACTATTGAGAAGTATCTCGGCACGGGCTACCAAGTCCGCTCATCTATTGGGCATGTGCGCGATTTGCCGAAGTCTGAGAAAGACGCCATTGATATTGCTGCGGGCTTTGTGCCGAACTACATTATTTCTCCCGGCAAGCAAAAAGTGATTAGCGAGCTACGCACCCTTGCAAAGAAATCTGACAAGGTTGTCCTCGCTGCCGACCCCGACCGCGAAGGAGAGGCAATCGCCTGGCACGTTGCGGAGCTTTTGAAAGACGCGCAACCGAATATGGAGCGCGTCACCTTTAACGAAATCACGAAGCCTGCCATCGAAGAAGCCATCAAGCATCCTCGTTCGATTGACATGCACCTCAAAGCCGCACAGGAAGCACGCCGCGTGCTCGACCGACTCGTTGGCTACGACCTCTCGGGCATCATTTGGAAAAAGGTTCGCTACGGACTTTCAGCCGGTCGCGTGCAATCGCCTGCGCTCCGCATTCTTATGGAACGCGAACGTGATATTCGTGCGTTTGTGCCGGAGACCTTTTACGTACTCACCGCGAACCTCGAGAGTTCACATGCGGGCAATTTCACCGTAACGTGTGTCGAAGAACCACGCGAGCTCGCAGAAGCCGAGCGTATTCTTGATGCGGCTCGCACTAAGTCGTGGAGCGTCAAAAGCGTGAACGAAACCGAAGCAAAGCGCGCACCCTACGCACCATTTACCACGTCGACACTGCAACAAACCGCCTCAACGCGTCTTGGTTTTGCGCCATCACGCACCATGCGCGCCGCACAAAAACTCTACGAGCAAGGACACATCACCTACATGCGTACCGACTCCACAAACCTGTCGAGCATTGCGCATGCGCAGATTGTGAGCCACGTACAAAAAGAATACGGCGAAAAGTACACGCAGCCACGCGTCTATAAAACTAAGAACAAGAACGCGCAAGAAGCGCACGAAGCAGTACGCCCCACGAATATCACCCATGCAAGCGCCGGACTCACCGGCGACGAACAAGAACTCTACCAGCTCATTCGTACGCGCACGCTCGCTTCACAAATGGCCGATGCAAAAATTCTTCGCACCAAAATCGTGACGAATGTTGCGGGAGCCACCATTCCTGATTTCACCGTAAACGGTTCACAGGTTGTTTTCGACGGCTGGCTTAAGGCCGACCCACGCGCGCGCGGCGAAGACACCGAGGTACCCGCACTCACCTCTGGCGACGCTCTTTCACTCATCGAAGCAAACAGCGAGGCAAAGCAAACGCAGCCACCAAGTCGCTATACCGAAGCAGGACTCATCAAAGAGCTTGAAAAACGTGGCATCGGCCGCCCGTCAACCTACGCGTCGATTATTCAGACGCTTGTTGATCGTGAATATGTTTTGAAAGAAGGCCGCACGCTTATGCCGACCGATACCGGCGATGTGGTTTCGTCGTTCCTCGAAGAACACTTCCCTACCTACATTTCAGATACCTTCACCGCGGAGATGGAAAACGAGCTTGACGATATTGCAAATGGCGAACGCGAGTACGTCAAAACCCTCAGCGAATTCTACACGCCATTCCGCGCAGCCGTTGACGCAAAAGAAAACATTCCCAAAGCAACGACCCTCGGCGACGCGCCAGCAGAATTTCCTTGTCCGAAGTGCAGCAGCGCGATGGTGGTGAAGCTCGGCAAGAACGGCAAGTTCTTGTCCTGCTCTACCTATCCCGACTGCGACGGCGCACGTATGATTGACGGCTCTGAAATTAAAGCAAGCGAACCAATCGGCTTCCACCCCAATACGGGCGAATCCATCTACCTTCTCTCTGGAAAATTCGGCCCATATGTGCAGCAAGGCGATATGCCCGAACTTCCCAAAGGTCGTAGCAAAGCAGCGCTCGAAGCGCGCAAGAACCTCGTCATGCCAAAACGTGCTTCAGTACCAAAAGGCAAAAAGGTTTCTGACGTCACGCTCGACGATGCGCTTCACTACCTCGCGCTTCCGCGCATACTTGGCGCAAATGCAGAAACAGGCCTTGAGATTGTCGCCAACATCGGCCGCTTCGGCCCGTATCTCGCCTACAACGGAGAATTCCGCTCACTCAAAAAAGGTGACGATCCGTACACGATTACCCTCGAACGCGCACAGGAAATCCTCGCCACCCCAAAGCCCGGTCGCAAAGGCGAATCCATCGTCAAAGACCTCGGCCTCCACCCACGCACCAAAAAGCCCGTCATTGTCTACGAATCAAAATCTGGACGCTTCCTTCGCCGTGGACTCAAACGCTTCTCTATCCCCTCCGAAGTAAACATGGACACCTTCACGCTTGATGATGCCCTCGTATACATGAGTGTAAAATAGACGTTTTTACGTACCTATCATTGACATATACCATGTTATATGTCATCATTGTCATACCGTAGTTACGGCAGGCTCATTTTGTTACTTTAAAAAGGAGGACGATATGTCCAATTTGTTCGAGGGGGTTCTTGCGTTCATTGGCATCGGCGTTCTGGTGCTTGTGCTCTACTACATCTATGACCTCATCCATGAGCGGAAATGCCGCACGAAGGCTCAGTTTATCGCGAGCGCCTGCTACAATTTGCAATCAGAGATTGCAAAAATTGCAGACGACCCGTTCCTGGGAAAAGACCTCATGGCAAGCGTCGCTGCGATCCGTAAAGAGATTTCTCTCTATCTTGAATCGTTCCGGCAGAATTCCGTGCGCTCTTCGCTGCTCGTACATACCGGAAAAAGTCTACAGCGGCGTGCGCAATGTACTCTCGCGAGCGCCCAAACGGACATCGAGGTCCGTACAGCCATGTGCGAGGAATACACCCACCTCTTGCCGATCGTCGCCGAGGCGATAGAGGAGGCGCTGCTCAAGGAGGACTCCCTTGCCGCCAAGCACTGGCACACCCTCGGTCTCGCCTCGAGCGATGTGAAGGGCGGAGGCATCTTCTATGCCCATTTCCTCATCAAGCTCTTGCACCACACCTATTGCTGATGCAGTCCGAGAGCAACATTCCATGCCGCCCCTACTAACCTAGGGAGCGGCATGTTTTCATTGACAAACGTTCACTTTTTTACTATTGTACGAACGTTCTTTTCCTGTTCATTCCACCAAGCTCTGAAAGGCTCCTCATGGCACATCCCACCAATCTTGAAGGCGCAAACCTCACGAACCACGCCCTCGGCTTTGCGCTCGGCGGTCTGCGGTATGACCAACTCGGAGAGGTTCTCCTCGGCCTCGCCGCCCGCATCGATCACGACGCGCGCAGCGACGCAGCTCGCGGCCGTCGCGGACTCGCCTTCGAGCTCAACCACAGTTCCCTTGCCCTCAATGAACTCCTCAAACACATCGAGAAGGCACAAAAAATCTGCGCCCCCTACATGGTGACGGAGATGGAGCGCAATAAACCCGTCACCGTCACGGTGACCCGCAGCGACACACTCCGCTGGGACGAATAGCCCACAGAGAGCCACGCACTCACGACCGTCCCCGGACGGTCGCTTTTTTATCTGCAGTGTTACTAGAACACCATTAGCTTTGCTGGTGGTGTTCTAGTAACCTAAAAATTAGTGCCGCCGGCGGGCGGCGTATGCATGCAGTAAACTCCCCAGTACCACACGGAGTGTCGCGGGGGGGCACCCCGCGCTCCGTGCGGGGAGTTTCATGCCATTACACAGAGCAAAAAACAATCGATTGCTCGATTGTGTTTTAATCCCTACGGTATTTCAAGAGCTCTTACTTCTCCTGTTGTGTAATTCGAGTAGTAGAGAAACCGTCCATCGTTCGGTGCGTCTTTGAAACCAAATGAACGTGAAAATTGCACACGAGCACTTGAATCTTGTGACATATGTGAGTAACTATCACACGCTACCATGTCGGAAGGTGTGACATCTGTCACCTTCCCTGTTTCAGTTTCTACATGCAGCATGCGCCGCCCCGTGCCAGTAATTTCCTTACCAAGATCACAGTCAGAAACCGTCACGACAAAATGCGCATGTTCCCAGTCGCTCACCACGTCCGTTATTGCTTCATGTTCACGAAGTGCAATTGTTGTCGTGGCAAAGGTTTCACCGGTGAGATAGTTCCCTATCATAAAAAGAATATCGCGCGCTGGCTCATACTGCCATATGGGAGACAGGTCGGTACTGCCGTAAAAATATGTCGTATCGCGCTCCTCTATCGAACCGAGAATGCACTGCTCGGTTCGCACAGCACGCATCACGTGCTCTTTGCGGTCTTTTATTAAAATGTCACGCATACACGGGTCATTCGGATTCTGATAGGTATATATCTCCCAATCCCCCGTACCGTCAATGAGCATCACGCTCGGCGGAACAGGTTTGGTTAATTCATTTCCAGTAGTTCTATAGTAGTAATCTCTTCCGGCAGGCACCGACGCTCGATACACCACTTCAGTATCTCCCTGCTCCTCGCGCTCAATAAACTCAGCCGAACCATCATCATACAACACCGTACTCTGCCCTACCACAACAACCTGTCGCGCAGACACAAAGAATCCTTGCACCCACAAAATAGCCAGCATACAAAGCGCCCCACTAAAAGCACCACCTAAAAAACCAAGTGCAACCGCATTCTTTTTCATCATACAAAAAATTACCACACAATCGTGCGACACGCAAAAACAATCGATTGCTCGATTGTTTTTTGGCTGTCTTCTTTGGGGGAAGTTTTATTCTTCGTCCTTGTCGACAATACCGCGTTCTTTCTTGATTTCTGCGGCGATGTTTGGTGGTACGACGCCGTAGTGGTCGAATTCCATGGTCATGTTGCCACGGCCTTCGGTCATTGAGCGAAGTGAGGTGGTGTAGCCGAAGAGTTCCGAAAGTGGTACCTTTGCGCGGATTGCGTGTACCATGCCGCGTTCTTCCATACCTTCTACCATACCGCGCTTTGATGAGAGTGAGCCATTGACGTCACCCACGAACTTTTCAGGAACGGTAACTTCCACCTTCATGACCGGTTCGAGGAGCACCGCGTTCGCCTTGCGAGCTGCTGCCTTGAATGCGTTGATTGCGGCGAGGCGGAAGGCGATTTCTGACGAGTCAACATCGTGGTATGAACCATCGTAGAGTTCGACGGATACGTCTTCCATCTTGTAGCCGGCAACGAATCCGCGACCCATAGCTTCCTTCGCTCCCTTCATAACTGCAGGGATGAATTCGTTTGGAATCACACCTCCCTTGATAGAGTCGACGAACTCGAAGTGGTCTTCGCGCTTGACGTTCTTTGGGAGTGCTTCTTCGCCTTCTGGACGAGGCTGGAGCGGCTTGATGCGGATCTTAACGTGTCCGTACTGTCCGCGACCACCTGACTGCTTGAGGTACTTGTAGTCTGCCTCTGCTTCGTTCTGGATTGTTTCGCGGTACGCCACCTGTGGCTTGCCTACGTTTACTTCAACGCCGAACTCACGCTTCATGCGGTCAACGAGGATTTCGAGGTGGAGTTCACCCATACCTGCGATGATAGTGTCCATGGTTTCTTCGTCGGTTGATACCTTGAAGGTTGGGTCTTCGTCTGCAAGCTTGCGGAGTGCCATACCCATTTTTTCCTGGTCGTTCTTTGTCTTTGGTTCGACACGAAGCGCAACCACTGGTTCAGGGAAGGTGATCTGGTCGAGCGCGATTGGGTGCTCTGGGTCAGAAAGCGTGTGTGAAGTCTTCACACCCTTGAGGCCTACGGCTGCGGCGATTTCGCCAGTGTAGACTTCGTCAACTTCTTCACGCTTGTCTGCCATAAGGCGAACGATACGTGAGATACGTTCCTTTTCGCCCGTGTTGACGTTGTACACATATGAACCTGACTTGAGTGTACCTGAGTACACTCGAAGGAAGGTAAGCGCACCAACGAATGGGTCGGTCTGGAGCTTGAACGCGAGCGCTGAAAGCGGTGCGTTGTCGTCCTGATCGAATGACACTTCTTCTTCGGTGTCTGGGTTAATACCCTTTACCTTGCCGTCGTTGCGTTCTACTGGTGATGGAAGGTAGTCAACTACCGCGTCGAGTACACGCTGTACACCAACGTTCTTGAGTGATGAACCAGTAAGTACGGGGAAGATTTCATTTGCGATCACTGCTTTACGGAGTGTTGCGCGGAGCACTTCGGTGTCAATAGTTTCGCCGTTGAAGAATTTCTCCATGAGTGCATCATCGTGCTGCACGATACGTTCAACGAGTTCTGCATGGTACTTCTGTGCTTCTTCGAGGTGGTCAGCAGGGATTTCTACCGCACGAACATCCATACCCATATTGCCTTCGAACACGTATGCCTTCATTTCGAGAAGGTCAATAACACCTTTGAGGTCTGACTCTGCGCCCCATGGAATCTGGTAGCGAACTGCCTTGTTTGAAAGGCGTGCGAGAATTGTTGCGTATGAGCGTTCAAATGAGGCACCGGTGCGGTCCATCTTGTTGATGTAGCAGACACGTGGCACTTCCGCTTCATCGGCATAGCGCCAGTTTGTTTCTGACTGTGGTTCTACGCCGGCAACACCGTCGAATACCACAACGGCACCGTCGAGCACGCGCATAGAGCGCTTTACCTCTGCGGTAAAGTCGATGTGTCCTGGCGTGTCGATCACGTTGAAGGTGTACATCTGCGCTGTGTCCTTGCGGTCTACAACGTCAGTCTTTGACCAGTTACAAGAAATAGCCGCCGCAGTAATCGTAATACCGCGCTCGCGCTCTTGTTCCATCCAGTCGGTGGTTGTTGCGCCGTCGTGCACTTCGCCGATTTTGTGCGTCATGCCGGTATAGAAAAGTACGCGTTCAGACGTTGTTGTCTTGCCTGCGTCGACGTGTGCAACAATACCGAAGTTGCGTGTCTTAAGAAGCGGAAATGCTCGTGCCATATAATATATATAAATTAATTAAAATCTAAGATTTCTTCCAAAACTGGTGCATCTGCACTGTTTTCAGAAAGACTACTCCTTCACGGTATGTTGAATACCGCTCAGTCGCATTCTTTCTGAAACCAGCACACCTGCATCCAGTTTTGAAAGAAATCTATTGTGTTTATGCCGCGCACTATAGCAAAAGGATGGAAAAATAGCAACCAAAACGCACGGACTCGCCCTACAGATTCCGGTACGCTCCTTCTCGTTTTACCACAAGGAGCACTACAATTTCACCCTCTTCAATGTCGAATATCGCTCTGTAGTTCCCTATCCTGAAACGATACGATTCGTGTCCAGTAAGTCGCTTTGCAAAATCCAGAGGCTGTTCTTGTTCAGCAAAAAAGTCTATCTTATCGAGAATCCTCTTTCGTTCGGTGAGCGAAAGTTTCAAAAGCTGCGCAAGCGCTTTTTCTCGATACTGTACATTCATAACCCGAGAAGTTTACGAGCATTTGCAGAAGACACTTTTTTTGTTGCTCGCGATGCTTCGATTTCTTGCGCAACAAAATCAACCGTGAACGTATTGTTCACATACGCACGTGTTGCAAAGGTAAGCACCGAGCTAAAGGGGATCCCCTGCTCGCGAGCCTTCTTTTGTGCCGCAGCTTTCAGCTTTGCATCAATATTAAAAATCGCCGTTGTCGTCATATATGTCTAATATATATGACAACGAGTCTTTGTCAACAAAAAAAGAGCCCAGCGGTGCTGGGCTCCTCAGAGAACAAAAGGTCACATTTGTGTCAGGTAACGCCGAAGCCGGCGAGCACGGCGTGCAGGAGGTCGTATTGCACAACGCCCTGCACCAGAGTGCCACCTTGCGGCTTGCGCGTAACGGTGACGTGCTGCGTATCTGCAATGTGCGACGCATTGTAGCGCTCCGTCAAGAAATGCACCCGCTGATTCGACGAGCCACGCAACGGATTCCCCTCTGCTTTCTTCTGCACAAATGGCCCATCAATGAGCACGTCGAGCGCAGCAAGCAGTTCGGAAGCGCCGCGCGGAGCACGGTTCCCTTCCAAATGCTTTCGCGAAAACCCGCTCCATGCGAGCGTCGAAAGCCCGACAGCGCGAGCGCGCCGTGCAAGATCGGCAAGAAGCTCCGCCTGCGCAAACGGCTCGCCACCCGAGAAGGAAACCCCCTCGATGTCGTACTGCTCCTTTGCCGCGCAGATGCGCGCGAAGAGTTCGTTCACCGTCTCTTGCCATGCGAAGGACGGCTCGATAAACTCTTGCGTCACGCACCCCGTGCAGCGCATCGGGCAGCCACGCACCCACAGGCATGCACGCTTCCCTGGCCCCATGCTGAGCGTCAGCGGTGCAAAGTCGCCGACCTGCACGCAGGGCGTCATGACTGACTCCCCTTGAGGCGTTCGTCCTGCTGCTGCGACTCGGGAATGCGCGGCGGTGTTTCCACCGCACCGCACGCCACGCCAAACGCTCGCAAAAGCGCCAGCGCGAGCGCAGCCGTCGTGTCGCACGAGTTGCCGATTTGCATGTTGATGTCGACAAGCATTTTGCCGTCGGTTCCGGTAATAATCGTAATATCACTCTTCATGCCGTGCTCCTTAAAAGCGCAATTGGGTAACGGTCACACCGTCGGGCAAGGTCTCTTGCGTGACGGTGCCGCCACCTGGTGCAACAATCGAAAGCGTCATTGCAACCGCATGGTTGCGGTACTGCGTTTCAAACGCTTCTTCCCACGCGGCGCGGTCAGAATTGTCGTGGTGATAGCGATTGGCAAAACTTGCAAGGCTGCCGTGCGCATCGATGCAAATGCCGAGTTGCACTGATCCTTTTTTGAAGACACCGATAACATCGGCACCTTCAGGAACACCGCTCACCGTATCCCACTGGTCGCTGTTGACATACTGCGCGGCACCTTCGATGCCGAGCATACGCACCGCATCGTCAAATGCTTTTTTTGCAGCATGCTTCTTCAACGCCACGAAATCGAGCGAGCGCAAAACTGCCGCCTGCGCAGGGTTCACCTTTGCAAGTTCGAGCGCGAGCGCTTCCATATCAACCCGGCTTGCGCCGAGCGTTTTTTGCGTGAGTACCAGATAATGTCGCGACATGCGAATCTCCTTGGGTTAGATTTCAAAGAACAAACTCTTCCTCATTCCCATGCGCGGTATGTATGCGCGCATGAGGAGGAGGATAAAGCGAGCGAATGTGTAAACATTCGCTCAAAGGAAAAGAACAGGGGGTGATCAATCGTCAAACGGCGACGCCATGTGATCGAAAGGGTTGTAGTAGACGAGGGACTTGGTGCCGTCACGCTCGTCGTATTGCACCATGATGCCGTTGCGATATGTCCACCAGTTATTCCGCGTGCCATGATAGACAAGCTCGGTGCCATTGCGGAGGAAGCGGTTATTCAACTCAATAACGACACCGCTCTGAGCATCAGCAATCCAATTGTCCCAATTACCTTCGTAGATAAGCTCTGTGCCTTTGCGGAAAAAGCAATTGCCGAGCTGGATGATGACATTGCCTTGGGCGTCGGACCTCCAGCTTCCCCACTCACCTTCATAGATAAACTCGGTGCCATTGCGAAAAAGTTTTTTGCCGCGACAGATAATGATATTACCCTGGTTGTCGGGCTCCCAATCACTCCACCCACCTTCATAGATAAGGTCGGTGCCATTACGGATGAATTTATTGCCGCGACGAACGATGAGGTTACCTTGGGTGTCGGGCCTCCAGCCGTCCCAGTCACCTTCGTAGATGAGGCTGGTGCCGTTGCGGAGGAATTTATTGTCGTCACGAGTAACAAAACAATCACCCCGCGAAATAAAACCATTAAACTTCCCACGATACACGAGTGTGCCGTTGAATTTCTTCAGCAGCTCCTGCGGTACCACTGTTTCTTGTGTCATGTGAATCTCCTCACTTGAAAAAAGTTACTCAATCATCAAAGGGCGACGCCATGTGATCGAAAGGGTTGTAGTAGACGAGGGACTTGGTGCCGTCATTCTCGTCGTATTGCACCATGATGCCGTTGCGATAGCTCCCCCATCGATTCCAACCCCCTTCGTAGATGAGCTCCGTGCCATTGTGAAGAAACTGGTCAAAGAGACGAATAATCACGCCACCCCGAGCGTCTGGAAGCCAGTGACTCGAAAGACTTTCACAGATAAGGTCCCTGTCGTTGCGGAAGAATTGACTGCCGCGACAGATAATGACACCACCCTGAAAGTCAGACGTCCAATTGCTGCTGTTATCCTCACAGATGAACTTTGTACCGTTACGCAGAATGCGTCCGCCGAGCTCGATGATGATGCCGCGCTCTTTGGTATCAGGACGCCACACACCCAAGCGGCCCTTATAGATTGGCGTGCTGCCACCATTCCTATAAAGAAAACCATTACTCCGAGTAATGATGTCACCCGAGCTCTCTAATGCACAAGCATCATAGTGTCCGTCGAAGATGCACTCCACTCCATCACGAAAGAGCCTGGTGTCCTCACGAGTGATGAAATATTCACCCTGCGAAATAAAACCATTAAACTTCCCACGATACACGAGCGTGCCGTTGAATTGCCTGAGCAAATCCTGCGGTACCACTGTTTCTTGTGACATGTGAATCTCCTTTAAAGATTTTCAAAGAACAAACTCTTCCTCATTCCCATGTGCGGTATGTATGCGCGCATGAGGAGGAGGATAAAGCGAGCGAATGCGGACATTCGCTCAAAGGAAAGATCAGAAGTTACTCAATCATCAAACGGCGACGCCATGTGATCGAACGGGTTGTAATAGACGAGAGACTTGGTGCCGTCCTTCTCGTCGTATTGCACCATGATGCCGTTGCGATATGTCCACCACTCATCCCACACACCTTCGTAGATCAGCTCTGTGCCGTTGCGGAGCAACCGATTGCCGAGCCAGATAATGACATTGCCTTGGGCGTCGGACGTCCAGGCGTCACACTTGCCTTGATAGATAAGCTCGGTGCCGTTGCGGAGAAAACGATTGTTGAGACGGATGATGACAGCGCCTTGGCTGTCAGACCTCCAGGCGTCCCACTCACCTTCGTAGATGGGCTCTGTGCCGTTGCGGAGGAGGCGATTGTCAATCTGAATGATGACATTGCCCCATCCATCGGGCGCCCAGCGGTCCAATACACCTTCGTAGATGGTGTCCTTGCCATTACGAAGAAGGCGACCATCGAGCTGGATGAAGACATCGCCTTGAGTATCTGACGACCAGCTGTATCCCTCACCATAATAGACGAGCTCGATGCCGTTGCGAAAGAGACTGGCGTCCTCATGAATAACAAAATGTTCACCTCGCGATATAAAATCATCAAACCTCCCCCGATACACGAGTGTGCCGTTGAATCGCCTCAGCAACTCTTGCGGCACTACTGTTTCTTGTGACATGTGAATCTCCTAACTTGAAAAAGTTACTCAATCGTCGAATGGCGACGCCATGTGATCGAAGGGGTTGTAGTAGACGAGAGACTTTGTGCCGTCCTTCTCGTCGTATTGCACCATGATGCCGTTGCGATATGTCCACCAGTTATCCCGCATGCCCTCATAGACAAGCTCGGTGCCATTACGAAGGAAGCGATTATGCAACTCAATAACGAAACCGCCTTGACTGCTGGACACCCACCTTTCCCATGCGCTTTGGCAAATAAGTTCCTTGCCATTGCGAAGAAATTGGTTATCCCGTTGAATAATGACACCGCCTTGAAAGTCAGACATCCAATTTTGATCCATCGTTTCACAGATGAACTCTGTGCCATTGCGGAAGATACGGCTACCGGTTTGGACGAGAATGCCGCGCTCTTTGGAGTCAGGACGCCACATACTCCACCTACCCTTATTGATTGGCGCACCGACACCGTTCCTATACAGGTTACGATTCCACTGCGTGATGAGGTCACCTGAAATTTCCAATGCGTAATCTTCATGTGGTCCATCATAGATGCACTCCACTCCGTTGCGGAGGAATCTATTGCCGTCACGAGTGATAAAATGCTCACCCCGCGACATAAAAGCATCGAACCTCCCACGATACACGAACGCGCCGTTGAATTTCTTCAGCAGCTCCTGCGGTACCATTGTTTCTTGTGACATGTGAATCTCCTTTAAAGATTTTCAAAGAACAAACTCTTCCTCATTCCCATGCGCGGTATGTATGCGCGCATGAGGAGGAGGATAAAGCGAGCGAATGTGTAAACATTCGCTCGAAAAAGAACATACAGAAAGTATTATGCGGTGAGCTGCGCTTCGTAGCGCTGCCGCACTGCTTCGTGGTCTGCCGGGAGCCACCGGCGCGAACTCGTCGCGCGCAGTGCCGAAAGCACCATGCGAGCAATCCCTCCCTGCTGCACCTGAGGTATGAAGTCAAGGCACGCCGCAAGGAGGTCGTCGTCCACAACTTCCGCACGACCCGCTTCCTTCGCGAACTCATACGAACGGCGCACGATCACCTCGATGTCTGCACCGGTGTTGCCGTCTGTCAGTTCGGCATACGCTTCGAAGTGCACGAGCGAACACGGGATGTCGTTGCGACGAATCATCACCGCAAACAGCTCGGCGCGCATGTCCCCGTCTGGCATGAGGAGCGGAATCCGCTCATCAGTCCGTCCGGAGCGCATCATCGCTGGGTCGATAAGGTCGGGCCGGTTGGTGCACGAAATGACAAACACCTTGCCGCGAATGTACGGGTCGGACAAAAACGTCATCCACATTTGGCGCAAGCGGTTTGAAACGCCGCTGTCGCCGCTGTAGCCGTCACGCCCGCCATCTTCTTGATCCACCTCATCGCGCAAAACCACAACCGGTGCGAGCGAACGCAATGCAGCAAGCGCTTCCTCCATGCGCGCTTCTGACTGTCCGACAAACATGTCGCGAATCTGCTTCATCGTCACGAGCGTCACCCCTGCTTCTGCGGCAAATGCCTCGGCGATTGCGGTCTTGCCGGTACCGGGAGGCCCCATAAGGAGGCAGCCCATCGGCACTTCGGTATACCGCTGCGTCCGCATCGTGCCTGCGACCGACCTGAAGTATGCCTTCAGGTAGTCGTAGCCCGCAACACCTTCGAAGCCGTACATTGGCTTTTTGACGGTGAAGTACGAGCCGTACCGCTGTGCAATGAGCGCACTCGTGTGCGCCGCAATCGACTCCTCGGGATTCTGCACCTCACGCATAAGCGCACGGCACAGCCCACGAATGTCGCGGTACGTGCAGCACGGCGTAAGGCCGGCGAGTTCGGCGGCGCTGCGCGGGGATTTCCACGTGGACGCGGGAACCTCCTGCAGCGCCGCAAGCTCTGCGGCGAGCTTTTGGTATGCTGGCTGATACGTGCAGTTCACGGCTTTCAGTTCGTCGAGACGCGCCTCCAGATTATCGATCTGTGTTTTATGCGCACCGTACTGCTGCGCAAGTTCTGCTTCGAGCACTTCGATACGGTTCAGGATAACCTGCACGTCATTCGAGGACATACTGCGTTCGCGCTCTGTCCGCGCCTTTTCAAGCGCGGCACTGAGCGTCGCCACTTGGGGGACTTCCGCGATAAGTGAGGCGTCGCGGCTCTGTTCTTGCAGCGCATGCCCTTCACCATCGTGTTGCACAATGCGAAGCTGTGCGCCGTCCCAGAAGAAGCACACCGGCTTCCCTGCTTTAGGAAAGATAACACCCGTTTCGGGGTCAGCACATACCGTCCCAAGCTCGGCGCCAACCTTTGCCGCGCCATGGATACGGTAGCGTGCCGTTTGCCCCTGCGCATAGGTTATCTGCAGAAGACTCCCCAAGGGGAGCCGCAGAAATTCCTTGGCGTTCGGCGTATGCGGCGCCACAAGCGACAGTTCGCCTTCGAGCCGCGCAATCTCGGCATCGTGTGCTGCGAGAAACTCTGCGTATGCATTTTTCTCACGAGCCAACACTGCTTCGATTTCACGCACCTCCGGGTTTGCCGACGCTTCGCGGCGCACGGCGTCGAGCTGCGCCGTTGTAGACGCAAGCTCTGCAGCAGTGCGCGCTTCATGTGCTGCCACGTAGTCGTGGAGAGCCGTTTGCAACTCCTCCTTTCGTGCTGCCACGTGACGCTCGGCATCGATAAGCATGCCAAAACAATGTGCGCGTTCGTCGCGATCAGGAAGATCGACAACGATACGTTCGAAGGGGCCGTCTGCACGAACAAGACGTTCGTGCACTGCTGTGGGCGATGCCGCGGTCAAGATAAGCACATGTCCTCCGTTGCGGAAAGCGAGTGCATCAATGAGACTGATGAGCGTGAGCGCCATCGCATCGCTCTCCCGTGCACCTTTCGGGCAAAAGAGTTCGATGTGCGGCACAATGAAGCTTGTCGGCTCCGCACGCTCCGCCGCGAGACGTCGCAGTGTTGCCACTACTTCGTCTGCATCCGGCACCTTTGCGCCAGCTGCTGCTTGCATCTGTGCGCGCGCTTTTTCGAGCGGGTCGTCACTGCTTTTTGCTTCCGGCTTCATCGCCAGTGCTTTTTGCAGCGCTTCGTCACTTGTTTCAAAACCAAGCCCGTGCGTAAAACGCAGGCAGGGCGTCGAGAGCGTGCGCGAAACTGTTTCTGCAAGATCGAAAAACTCAGGGCCCGTCGCATCCATTTTGGGATACAGGTCCTGCGTATTCCCCGTCAAGAGGAACGCTTGTTTTCCCGCGGCGAGCGCGGATTCGAGTGAGGTAAGCCATTGCATGTCATATACTCCTGTATGTTATTGACAAAGACCAAATACGTGTCGAACAGTACGCTATTTTTGCGTAAAGTCAATGGCGTGCCCATGAAAAAAACAGGAGTCTTTCCTCCTGTTTTAGCGATGCTATTCATCGTCGGTTTCTGAGTCGTCTCCTATTGCGGGAGGGTTTTTGAGAGCAGCTATGATGCCCCCAATATCGCCTTCGAGGACTGCGGGGATATTGTGCCAGGAGACTTTGATGCGGTGGTCGGTAATGCGGTTTTGTGGGAAGTTGTAGGTGCGGATTTTCTCCGAGCGGTCGCCAGTGCCGATTTGGTCTTTACGTTCTGAGGCGTTTTTCTTCGCTTCTTCTTCTTCGTGCATCGCGTCGATTTTTGCAATGAGAATCGACATGGCTTTCTCTCTATTTTTAAGCTGTGAGCGTTCTGATTGTGAGCGCACGTCGATACCTGTCGGCTTATGGATGAGACGCACAGCAGTTTCAACCTTGTTGACGTTCTGTCCGCCAGCGCCACCTGATTTTGAGTATTCCATCTCGATGTCGCTTTCCTTGATTTCGTATTTTGACTTTTTACGGAGCGGAAGAATTGCAACCGATGCGGTTGAAGTGTGCGTGCGTCCCATTTTTTCGGTGACAGGCACGCGCTGCACGCGATGCACGCCGGTTTCAAAGCGCAGGTCGTCATATGCGCCACTGCCAATGATTTCAAAGACCGCTTCCTTGTAGCCGCCGGCGTCGTTCATGGATTCGTACTCACGCGAGACTTTCCAGCCCTTTGACTCGGCGTACTTTTGGTAGAGTTCTGCGAGCTGGAGTGCAAAGAGCGAGGCTTCGTCGCCGCCAGCGCCTGCACGCACTTCGAGCACGACGCCGTACGGGCGAGCTTCTTCTTCCTTGCCTGCTTCTTCAATGCGCTTCATTTCGGCGAAGAGTGCGTCGAGCTGCGCGTCGACATCAGCGAGTTCAACGTCGGCAAGCTCTGCCATTGATTCGTCCTCCTTTAAAAGCAGCGCATCGTGTCGGCGCGCAAAAAGCGCATCGCCTTGGATTGCGTAAAATTGCGTGCGCTGATTCTCCTTAAAGGGAGCGAGATCTTCTTGGGTGTAGGCCATAGTGTAGAGGTTATACTACAGAAACAGTTTTCAATCAAAGAGCGCGGTGGTGACACGCTGCCACCAAGTTGGAGCGGGGGCGGTACTTGTTGCGACAGGAGCTTGTGCTTCTTGCTTTGTCTCGGGCAAAATAATGAGTGTTTCGCCGCTTGCCGCGACATCAAACGACTGACGAATATATGCTTCTTTCCCCGATTCGCTTTCCGCATACGCAACACGCGCTTGCAGCGTTTCGTGGAGCTCACGCGCAGCACGCACCTCTTCTTCACGCACGACCACGCGCGCATTCCACTCGCGCTCTTTCTGCCACTGCGCATACACAACGGTGCTCATGTACACCGTTATGCAGACACACACAATAAGCATGAGGGGCGAATGGACAATGCGTGACCATGAGGAACGAGTGGCGAGCGGAGCGTGCTTCATAGCTGCAGTATACCCACTTCTTACTCGTTTGTCATTGCGCGTCTCCTTCGGGAAGGATGCCAACATACTCAGGACGGTGTTCTACCATCCAGTTCATCACCTCTTTCATAACCCAGCTTGCGCCGACTTGGTTTTTGTAGGGGCCGTTTTCCATAAAAAGAATGAATGAGTACTTCGGCGCTTCGTACGGAAAAAATCCCGCAACCCACGTGTGCACTTTTGTCTTCGCGCGGTCAAGCTCGGCGGTACCTGACTTCCCCGCAATAGCAACGTCTTTTCGGTCGAGCCCGCGTACGGTGCCGCCGTCGGTCGCCACCGCTTCACGCATACCTTGCCGCACGACGCGTAGGTAGTTCTCGTCGAGATGTAAATCGGTCGACGGCGTTTGCGTATCTTTATAGAGTGTCGGCGTAAATTTTGTGCCGCCGTTTGCGAGCGCCGCATAGGCGACAAGCATCTGGATTGGCGTCACCTGCCACCCGTACTGCCCGATGGACGTATTGTATGTATCGCCGAGGCGCCATTCGTCACCGAAGATTTCTTGCTTCCACTCCGGGTTTGGTACAACGCCCGCACGCTCGCCCGAAAGCGCAATGCCTGTTGGCGAACCAAAACCGAAGGTATTCATCCAAGTATTGAATTTGGTAATGCCGAGTCCTCTTTGTTCGTCCGTGCCGCCGCCGACCGTATAAAAGTACACGTCGCCTGACTGCGCAATCGCACGAACCAAATTGAGTGACCCATGCGCTTTCCAGTCATGGAAGATGGTAGGGTTATCGGGGTTGTACCGGTTCGGGACAACAAGGCGACCGTCTGAATAAATTGTCGTCTCCGGCGTCACGACACCTTCCGCAAGCGCAGCATACGCAACGAACGGCTTCACAATCGAGCCGGGGATGTAGGTGCCAGCAATAATTTTGTCCATAAGCGGCGAGCGTGCATCGTTTGAGAGTTCGGCAATCTTTTCTCGATTGGTACCATCAGCAAACACCGTCGGGTTGTAGGACGGAAACCCTGCGAGTGCAATAATTTCTCCGGTGTGCACATCCATAATTGCTGCGGCGCCCGAGCGAAAGCCAGTCATTTCCGTCGTGGAGGCAATGATGTCGTGCATTACTTCGGTGAGCTCGGCATCGAGCGAGAGCGTCACCGAGCCTCCTGCCTGCGCGGGAGCAATCGTGTGTTGTGCAATAATCTCACCTTGTACATCTTCTTCAAAGTAACGCGTGCCGTTTATGCCGGAAAGCGTTGCGTTCGCTGATTCTTCAATGCCGGCAATGCCCGTGTATTCAGTGCGGTAGAATACTCCCTTTGCGTCTTTGCGCGGCGCATTCACGTAACCGATGACTGAGCCGAGCCCATTACGCGTCGTGTACGCACGCACGGGAAAATCATGCTCCTTCGCAACGTCTGCATCATTCCATGCGAGCGCCTCGCCAAACCGATCGAGGATTACGCCGCGTTCTGCGATAATGGTTGCTTGCCCGAGTGAATTATTCACGCTCCGCGCATAGAACGCATCTCCTTCGAGAATTTGAATAACGAACAGTCGATACGTAAACCAAACGGCAACAACGAGAAACACAACACCGACACCCACAAGCCTCGCTTTCGAAATCGGCATCTCCCGCTTCCCTTCAAGTCTATCGGCATCCACGCGAGCAATGTTAATCGCGTCAACGAGCACCTCATCAAATGACACCTCGCGGCGCACCGGGCGAAACCTTCTTTTGAGCCATCGAAACATACTGCGAGTATAGCGAACCCTCCCCCGAAAAGCAAAAGCAACAAAAAATCGCACCTGCGATTTTTTGTAAAAGTTAACTATTCCAACATTCATGTGGGTAAGTACTAAAATTTCACCGACACACCCGTAGCTACGTCATCCTTGGGGTCTATTACAATAACGAAGCGGAGCGAAGTATATTGTAAAGACAGCCGAGGATCCAGGAGTTAGGACATTTATTTTACAGCCTGGATCCTCGGTTCACTTGAAAGTATAGTCGCTATCACTCCTTACTTTCATAGCGCCCAAGGATGACTCTCTTTTGCGGTTTGTGATATTTCTTTCATAGACTTACTGTATCATCCAAACAAACTCTGAAGAACCAAGAAGTTAAATTGGCAAATTGGCTGGTGCTTCTCGGCGTGTAGACTCGATACGGCTAAGCGTTGGTGTCATAACGGTCGAACTTGGGATGTGCCATAGTGTTGCAAGCTCTTCTGTTGAAAGCACCGTGTCAGCATCGGCACTCGCATTCGTACCATAGTCGTTCTCAAAGTTTTCCATCGAGCGGTTTTTATACATCTCGAGGATGGCTTTTTTAAGCCTATCGGTTGTTTTGCCGCCGCGGTTCTGCCACCACGGCCAGTCAACGTCTGTTCGGAACCGTCCTGGATTAAGCCCGCCAAAGCCAGGTGTCTCCGTACCCTTGAGGCTCCCCGCAAGAAGCGCAATACGGTCGCCGTTAAACTTGCTCCACGGGGCAACATAAATGCCGCGAATACGTGTATCAAAAAAGTACTTATTCATCTGGCGTTTGTAGGCAGTATAAAGCGACTTCTCATGATCATCCATTTCGTTTGCCCGCTTCATTTCTTCTACCTCAGTCTCCTTGCCGTCCTCGCCCTTTTTCTTTACTTTAACGGAGAACTTCTTTTTCAGATCGGCCTCAAAATCTTTCTTTGCTTCTGGTCTCTCGGTGAGTGAGCCGGTCTTCCAGTCATAACTCTTATGCGGCACGATAACAAACTGTAGCCACATATGCTCTCCTGGACCAGCGTTTGCAAGCGCCTCAAGCGTTGTCGACATAGGGTCAATTTTGAATTCCTCTTTGGGGAAATCCTGATGCCCCCAATCGACATACGTACGAAGTGGCGGACCAATACGGCTTCCCCCTTTCCCAAAGTGAAATCCAAAAAGTCCGTAGCCATCCAGATTTGAAGGGATTTCAGCAGTATAATCGATGTCAACTTCACGAACCTCAATGCCCGGATAATGTGCATAGAGCTGGGTTTCTATCATGTTTTTGAACTTCTTTTTCGGGCACACGATATAGAGACGCACCGCGCCGCCTGTTGATACTAATTCAAAGCTATAGGACGGAGAACTCTTGCCGTCCCACACGCCCTGCACCCAGTTGTCGGGGCCTGCCTTTTGGTAGAGCTGCATAAAAACCTGCTCCATCGCTTCGGGCGACTTAAACACCTCGCGCGGGACAAGTACTTCAAGAATTGATTGTCCTTGCGCCACCGCAAACTGCGTATGCACAAAATCCATCCACTTCGTGTAGAACATCGGCAAGAGCACAAACGGTGCAACAAAAGGCACGATAAGGAGCATGTACGCGACAGTGATTTCGTACGGCAGCGTAATCCGCGTGACAAGGTACACGAAGAGCACGACCATCGTCGGATACAAAATCCAGTCGAGACTCACGCCGAACGTACCCGTTATATAGTCATGCACCGCCTTCAGCAAAAGATACGGTGCTTTTACGACCGCAACAATGAATGCTCCGAGTGCTTCAAGTATCTTATCCATTTCGTGCAAGTATACCACGATACGGAAAAACACTGCATGCGCAGTGTTTTCGGTGTCCTTATGCTTAGAGTGCCGAGCGGTATTTACCGTCCGCAGTCTTTGCAAAGAGATTAAGATCCTGAAGGTTTACGACAATGGTATTATCCTTCACGTATCGCTCTTTACGAACATGGTCGATGATTTCGGTTTTGGTGAGTGCGCCATGCTTTTCGAGAACCGCAAGGATGACATCCTTCACGACGCCTGGCGTGTAGCCCCACTCAGTGAGCGCGTAGAGTCCACGCCCCACGAGGACGAAGCGGTCATCTTTAATGAGTTCGTTGTGTGTCGTTGCGATATGTGCGGCGCGACCGAAGGTTTCTTCAATTGCCTGTGCAACTTCGCGGAAGTGCATCGGTGAACCGTGACGCTTCACAATAAGGTAGGCGTAATCACGAACTCCCTTAGTGCGAACGTTTGAACTTTCGACAAGACCCCATTCGCCAAGCGGATTTTTATCGAGGCGCTTGGTAAGGCGGAGCCACCTATCGAGGTGTTCGCTCGTGTGATACTGCGACGGAACACGTGCAAGGTTGCGACGGAGCCTCGTGAAGAGTTCCGTTTCAGAAACGAGATCGTCCATCTCGATTGAATTTGCAAGTGTGTGGAGCGCATCTTCGATTGCTGACGCGACACCGGTATCAATGTGCCAACGGTCGGTAAAGTGCTGGTTTTCCTTGGTGCGGGCAAATTGCTTGCCGACATTCAAAAGGAGTAAAATGTGGGGACGATGCTCCTTCCGCGCAGCAATGGAATCGAGAAGATGTGCTTCGTCGACAATCATGCCGTGGTCACGAATAATAACTTCGAGTTCATCAAAAATTGATGCGTGCTCGTCGTACAACTTCGAACGTTGAATGGTTTGCACGCCATGATTCTCGATCTGTCGTACGCGTTCGCGCGTAATACCATAGAGCTCGCCGATTGACTCGAGCGTATGGGTGGTGCCGCTGCCGGTAAGTCCGTATCGCTTCTCAAGAACGTCGCGTGTGCGATCGTTGAGAATCTTTAGAAACTTGCTGGTGACTTGCTGTGGTTTAAACGTAAGCATATGTGTCGTATCAAATTACATACCTGATGTCTTTTATGATGATGTTGTTGTATCACATGAGACAATGTATGTCAACACTCTCCTTGGACACCTTGACGCACACTGGCTTGTATGGCTTTTTCGCGGTCGTTCGCGAAAATAAAATCGCACACTTCTCAATTTTGTCAATTGCTGTGAGCGATGTGATGCGCTATGATACCTACATATGGAGCACATCAAATCAGACGTAGAGTCATTCGCACGCATCCGTGTTGTTGGTGTTGGCGGTTCAGGCAACAACGCCGTCAATCACATGGTCAACGCCAAGGTGAAGGGTGTTGAATTTGTCGCTATCAACAGCGACGCACAGGACCTGCACCACTCACAGGCGAAGCGCAAAATCCACATT
The DNA here is from genome assembly GCA_001783515.1 of Candidatus Kaiserbacteria bacterium RIFCSPLOWO2_12_FULL_50_10. Taxonomy (GTDB): domain Bacteria; phylum Patescibacteriota; class Minisyncoccia; order Phycocordibacterales; family UBA918; genus HO2-49-34. The sequence goes on from MFMN01000028.1 coordinate 24,401, forward strand.
GGTAAAAATATCACCAAGGGCCTCGGCGCAGGTGGCAATCCTGACATGGGTCGTCGCGCCGCAGAGGAAACAAAAGAGGAAATCGCCAATGCGCTCAAGGGTTCCCACATGACCTTTATTACTGGCGGTATGGGCGGCGGCACCGGTACCGGCGCTGCGCCAATTGTTGCAAAAGCATCAAGAGACCTTGGCGCACTCACGATTGGTGTCGTCACGAAACCCTTTCTTTTCGAAGGGCAAGAGCGTATGCGCTCTGCGCTTGAAGGTATCGAGGAACTCAAGAAAGAAGTTGATGCCCTCATCATTATTCCGAACGATCGCCTCCTTGCGATTATCGACAAGAACACCACCATCACGCAAGCATTTAGTATTTGTGACGAGGTGCTCCGTCAGGCAGTCGTCGGTATCTCTGACCTCATCACGATGCCGGGTATCGTAAACCTTGACTTTGCTGACATTCGTTCTGTTATGGAAAATGCCGGATCAGCACTCATGGGTGTTGGTATCGGCGCTGGCGAGAAGCGCGCCGAAGATGCCGCGCGTATGGCAATCAATTCTCCTCTGCTTGAAGTATCAATTACGGGTGCTCGTGGCGTCCTCTTCGCAGTTGCGGGTGGCGACGACCTCGGCATGCTCGAAGTCCAAGAAGCCGCGCGCATCATTACCGAGTCTGTCGACCCTCATGCACGTATTATCTTCGGTGCATTCAGAGACGACACGCTTAAGAAGAACGAACTCAAGATTACGGTTATCGCAACCGGGTTCCCCGAGAGCGATTCCGCACTCAAGCGCGCTCGTGACGCACAGTCTGACCGCATTGCGCAGCCGCTTACCATTCGCCACGACCCGTACGAGTCGTCGGCACCACGCGATCAGTTTACCGAACCTGAGGAGGAACGCCCTGCACGCAGCGGCATCTTCAACGCCGTCATTCCCCGCCCTCGTCGCGAGGAAGCGCCGCAGCCAATCATCGAAGCTCCTGAGGTACAGGCAGCTCCTCAGCCTGCACCGCTTCGCCCTATCCCCGAGGCTGTTGAGGAGCCAGCGCCTGAGAGCGAGCGACCATGGTGGCGCAATGCTACCACTGAAGCGCCAACATCGAGAACTACCTACGAAGACGAAAATGATGAATGGGGCGCCGTCCCTTCATTCCTTCGCCGCACCAAAGGTGGACAAAATGAGTAACAAAAAAGAACGCTGAGGCGTTCTTTTTATTTGGTTTGTTTAGTCTCTTGGTTTCATCAAAGGGAATATCTGCCCCTCACGTATTGAGACACCTTCGAGGAATGCGAAGAGTCGTTCCGAAACACCGAAGCCAAACATTGGCGGCATGCCATATTCCATGGCTTCTACATACTCCCAGTCTGCCATCTGCGCTTCGTCGTCGCCCTTGTCGCGGAGTGATTGCTGATGCTCGAATCGCGCGCGCTGATCAATCGGGTCGTTAAGCTCGTTGAACGCCTTCCCTACTTCACTGCCACCGAGAATGATTTGGAAGCGGTCAACGGTGCGCGGATCCGCAGCATTCTTCTTTGCGAGCGGCTCAAGATAGACGGGCATACCCGTAAGAATAGCAGGGCCGCCTAGTGTTTTGCGAATAAGCTTCCAGAGAGTGTCGACGCCGCGACCGACATCGAGCGAGCTATCATACGCGATGTGCTCTGCATCAAGTTTTTCCTTAACGACATCGAGTGTTACGGTTCGCGGGTCGAAGCCGAACTTCTCTTGCATAAGCTCGTTGTAGTCGTACTTTCCCCAGTCTGCACCGAGGTCGACATTATGGTCATTGATCGTGAATTGCATCGTGCCCCATGTCGCCTGTGCTGCTGCGCGGTACATGTCGATGATCATCGGCACACCGGTACGCGCATCGCTAAATGCCTCATAGAGCTCCATGTGCACATAGTCTTGCGCGTGCTCATGCGACATTCCTTCATTACGGAATACTTGCCCGATTTCGAACACCTTCGGAATACCTCCTGCAATAATCTTTTTGTGCCAGAGCTCGTGCGAAATACGAAGGTACACATCGATATCAAGCGCGTTATGATGCGTAACGAACGGACGCGCCTCCGCACCACCCGTCTTTGTTTCGAGAATAGGTGTATACACTTCGGTGTAGTCGCGCGCGAGAAGAAACGAACGAATAGTATTCCAAAAGATTGAACGACGACGCACGCGATTGCGCACGTTTTCGTCGAGGAGCATATCGAGGTAGCGCTTACGGTACCGTTCATCTTCATCTTTAATACCAAAGTGCTCGGTCGGCATTGCCTGGAGCGACTTTGCAAGCATGCGCCATGAGGTTGCGCCGAGTGACTGCGCGCCTGTTTTTGTCACCATAGCGCTGCCAGAAACCTCAAGGAAATCTCCCGCCTCAAGCGTTTCCATTGCAAGCGCAAAATCAGCAGTTGTCTCTTTATGGAAGACAGCCTGCACACGTTCCGTGCCGTCGTAGATCTGCGCAAAGGCAATAGCGCCAATGTGACGCATCGACATAACACGTCCAACGAGCGTTGCAGGAGAGCCCTCCGCAAATGCAGCAAGAAATGCAGCATTGTTCATTGTTGCGTTCGACTCTGCGGGATAGGGGTTTATCCCTGCCGCCTGCAACGCTTCGAGTTTTTTGATTCTCTCGGTCCGAATTTCTTCTACTGATGCCATAGTACCCGCACTATAGCAGAGGCGTTGCACACAAGCAACATTTCTGCTATAGTGCAGCCACTTGCAAAGGAAAGTTTTGCAGGAAATGCGCGCTTAGCTCAGTTAGAAAAGGCAGCCGCTTCGCGGACCGGGCTGCCTCGCTGCTAGTGCGTCGGCCTCCGCCGACACTATCTTAAAGCGTTTGCTTCCGCAAACACCGCAGATAGAGCACTTCGACTAATACTCGAGAGGTCCTAGGTTCGCAGGTACAAACATCTCACAAGATCATATTGCACATTCTGTGCGCGCTTAGCTCAGTTGGTAGAGCGCTCGACTGATACTCGAAAGGTCCTAGGTTCGACTCCTAGAGCGCGCACAGAATGCGGAATAAAAAATACTCAATGCGCTGCATTGAGTATTTTTGTGTGTCACTAGAAGTTTTTTAGTCTCCGGGCCTTTTCGTGGTTACGGATTTTCTCGAGGGTCTTCGATTCAATCTGACGAATACGTTCGCGGGTGACGCCGAATTCTCGACCAACCTCTTCGAGGGTGTAGTAAGTGCCATCGATGAGCCCGTGACGCATCTCGAGAATCTTACGTTCCTTATCAGACAGTGAGTGCAGGATTTCATGCAAGTGCTTTGCAAGAATGTTATGCGCGACTTCTTGGTCTGGCGAGGCAACCTTATCGTCAGCAATGAAGTCCGAGAGCGATGACTTATCATCGTCGTCGCCAACCGGAAGCTCGAGCGAGATAGTGTCCTGACTAATCTTTTCGATTTGATAGATCTTGCTGACGTCGACATTCATTTCGATTGCCACTTCGTCGGCAGTTGGCTCTCGGTCAAGCTCTTGCGCAAGGCGTCGCACGACATGCTTGTACTTCGCCATGGTTTCCACCATGTGGACAGGGATACGAATGGTGCGTGACTGATCCGCAAGCGCGCGAGTAATCGCCTGACGAATCCACCACGTCGCATAGGTCGAAAACTTAAATCCTTTCGTGAAGTCGAACTTATCAACTGCCTTAAAGAGCCCCAAGTTCCCTTCCTGAATAAGGTCGAGCATGGTGAGGTCGGGAGAACGATTTGCGTACTTCTTTGCAATCGATACCACAAGACGAAGGTTTGAACGTGCAAGCAAGTTACGAGCCTCGTCATCGCCTTCGACAATGCGCTTCGCGAGGGTCTTTTCTTCGTCGCCGGTAAGGAGTGGGTACTGTCCGATTTCGCGGAGGTACATTTGGATTGAGTCGTACCCGCCATCAGAACGACGATGCGACTGCTTGCGGTCAAGATACGTCTCTACCTGCGCGGTCTCGCCGAGGATACCGTTCGCATTTTCGATAACATCAACGCCCATAATAGCAAACTTCTCGTACAGTTCT